>CAYYBI010000401.1:0-5719 GCA_964469835.1 uncultured Rhodospirillaceae bacterium | reverse complement strand
GCCAGGCTCAATGTCGATCGCGGAGCGGCAATTATCGACATCAATTTCGGCTGTCCGGCAAAGAAAGTGACCAACAAACTCTCAGGATCCGCGATCTTGCAGGATGAGAAGCTGGCGGCGCGCATCATGGAAGCGACGGTTCGAGCGGTAAACATCCCGGTAACGGTGAAAATGCGTACCGGCTGGGACGATGACAACCGCAACGCGCCGGATATTGCGAGAATCGCGGAAGAGTGCGGCGTGCAAATGATTTCCGTGCATGGCCGGACGCGGTGCCAATTCTACAAGGGCCGGGCGGACTGGCATTTTATAAGAAAAATCAAGGATTTGGTAAATATTCCCATAATTGCCAACGGCGATATCACGACGCCACAAGACGCAGATCGGTGCCTTTCGGCGTCCGGCGCGGATGGTGTGATGGTGGGGCGAGGAACTCAAGGAAAACCATGGTTTATCAATCAACTGAGCCACTATTTGGACACTGGGCTCTTGCCGGACGCTCCGACCGGTTTGCCGAAAAAGGAAATTGTGCTGCGGCACTATGATGAGATGCTTCGATACTATGGCGAATACTCGGGTATCCGTATCGCTCGAAAACATTTGTGTTGGTATAGCAGTGGGTTGAAGAACTCTTCTGAGTTTCGCCGGGAGGTGAGTCGAGCCGACGATCCGGTCAAGGTTGTCGCTGCGATCGAGCGCTATTTTTCCCCGGTGAACGACAAGATCGCCGCCTGACATGGGCGAAGCGGTTTCAGAAAAATTGGCGACGGCCGGCTTTGATTTGAGCGATGCATCGGTGCTGTCGGCAATGCCGATTCCGGTCGTGGTCGTGGATCGTGCAGACAATATCCGTGTGCTCAATCCTGCAGCCGAGCAATTCTTCAGTGGCAGTGAGGCCACTCTGAAAGGGATGAGCCTTCAGGAATTAATACCCCATGACAGCCCACTCTTAGCCCTGGTTCACCGTATTCGCCGCCACCGTCACAGCATGTCCGAAACCGGGGTGCGATTGGCGACACCGCGGATTGGCACGCATATCGTTACGATCGACGGCGCCCCGCTCGGCAATTCGACCGAATACGTGATTTTGACGCTGCATGAACGTTCCATTGCAGGCCGGATCAATCAATCGCTATTGCACCGTGATGCAGCCCGATCGGTGACTGCGATGGCGGCGATTTTGGCCCATGAAATCAAAAATCCTTTGTCGGGCGTACGCGGCGCAGCGCAGCTGCTGGAACAAGACGGCGCGGGCCCGCAGGAATTGACGACGCTGATAATCGATGAGGTGGACCGGATTTGCCACCTCGTAGACCGGTTCGAGATTTTTTCCGATAGCCCGCCTATTGACCGGATGGCGGTCAACATTCATGAGGTCCTGGAACACGTTATTCGCCTAGCCCGGAATGGATTCGCCCGTAATTTGACGCTGACCGAACGCTATGATCCGTCCTTGCCGCCGGTTTATGGCAATCGCGACCAGTTAATTCAGATTTTCCTTAATCTCGTGAAGAACGCGGCCGAGGCCGCGCCGAAGGAAAGCGGCGAAATCGTCATTACGACGGCGTTCCAGCAGGGCATTCGCCTCGCGGTTCCCGGCACCGAAAGCCGGATAGCGCTACCGCTTGTCGTCTCGGTACAGGACAATGGGGAGGGCATACCGGAAGAGCTGCGGCGGCAGATTTTCGATCCTTTCATTACCACAAAACTTGGTGGTTCAGGGCTTGGTTTGGCGTTGGTAGCCAAGCTGATCGGCGAACACGGGGGCGTAATCGACCTGGACAGCAAGCCCCGACGTACGGTGTTTCGAGTCATGCTGCCGGTCATGAAATCGATGGAGACGGGAAATGACTGAGTCCATGGTCTTGATTGCCGACGATGATCGCGCGATCCGGACCGTGTTGACACAGGCCCTGAGCCGCGCCGGGTACGATGTCCGCAGTACCGGTAACGCCGCCACGCTCTGGCGTTGGATTAGCGACGGCGAGGGCGATCTGGTGATCACCGACGTCGTCATGCCGGATGAGAATGGATTGGATTTGATTCCCCGCATCCGGAAGCTCAGGCCGGGCTTACGGGTAATTGCCATGAGCGCTCAAAATACGCTGCTAACCGCGGTAAAAGCGGCCGAGCGCGGGGCATTCGAATATTTGCCAAAGCCATTCGACCTCAAAGAGTTACTGAACCTGGTCAAACGCGCGCTTCTGGAATCCGAGCGAAGCGGTATTGTCGATCCTTCCGATGATGACTTGCAGGAGACCTTACCGTTGATCGGGCGTTCACCGGCGATGCAGGACATCTACCGCGTCCTTGCCCGGTTAATGTCTACCGACCTAACGGTTCTCATCGCCGGCGAATCTGGTACGGGGAAGGAGTTGGTTGCCCGCGCGCTGCACGACTACGGAAAACGGCGCAACGCGCCCTTCGTGGCAATCAACATGGCGGCCATTCCGAAAGAATTGATCGAAAGCGAGCTTTTTGGGCACGAAAAAGGCGCTTTTACCGGCGCGACCACGCGATATGCGGGACGTTTCGAACAGGCCGAAGGCGGGACCCTGTTTCTCGACGAAATTGGCGATATGCCGCTGGAAGCTCAAACGCGGCTGCTGCGCGTGCTTCAGGAAGGCGAATTCACGACGGTCGGTGGCCGCAGGTCAATTCGCGCGAACGCCCGCATCATCGCCGCAACGCACCGCGATATAGGGCAATTGGTCCGGCAGGGACGGTTTCGCGAGGATTTGTACTATCGTCTCAATGTGGTGCCGGTTCGGTTGCCGCCGCTTCGGCAGCGACTGGAAGACATTCCCGATCTGGTGCGGCACTTCTTGTCCGTCGTGATGTCGGAAGGATTGCCGAGCAAGGCGTTGGATGCCGCTGCGATGGACCGACTCAAGAAGCATCGCTGGCCCGGCAATGTTCGCGAGTTGGAAAACCTCATTCGGCGGCTTGCGGCGTTGCATGCGCAAGAAGTCATTTCGATCGATATCATCGAAGCGGAGCTCGCCGATGGGGGACCGCTGGCGGCGGCCGATGACGATTTGGAGAATGATGACCTTGCGACATCGGTAGAGCGCCATCTGCGGGCATATTTCAATAGCCATGACCAGGACCTGCCGGCGCCGGGCCTGCACGACCGGGTTCTTCGCGAAATCGAACGGCCCTTGATCGAAATGAGCCTTGCGGCGACCCGTGGCAATCAAGTCCGTGCGGCCCATATGCTTGGTCTCAATAGGAATACACTGCGAAAGAAGATTCGCGACCTTGACATTTCCGTGGTCCGAAGGCCCCAATAGCCGAATTCGGTGGTGGCAAAACGACCTGATTAAAAGGCAAATCCCCAAACACAGTTGAATGCGGTTGCTGCATCCACAATCCGATCAAACAGTAAAATGACTGCGACAGAACAATCGGAGCCGGCTAAGCCGCGTCTGGCGATGCGGCTGTTGACGTGGGCGCGCTCGTTGCATCTGGGTCGGGTCCTCGCAGTTTCCTTGTCGGTGGCAGCGGTCATCTCGGTTTCGGGCACCTTCGCCGCGATCCGCGGCATCCCGCCATTCGGATCGGCGCCGGGGCAGGTTCTACTGTGGCTGTATGCCGATCTGATCGTCTTGCTGGTTCTGGCTGCGGTGATCGGTTGGCGGGTCGTCGCACTTTGGGTGGAGCGCCGGCGTGGGTCCGCCGGGTCGCAATTGCATGTACGTCTCGTGCGCCTGTTCGGGCTGGTGTCGGTAGTACCCGCCATCATCGTGGCGATCGCGTCGGTCATATTTTTTAACTTTGGCCTCCAATCGTGGCTCAGTGGCCAAGTTCGGACCGCGCTGGAACAATCCGTCGCAGTGGCTAAGGCGTATTTGTACGAACATAAGCAAAATATCCGCGCCGATGTTCTGGCGATGGCAAAAGACCTGAACCGCAACGCGATTGCGTTGGAGAACAGTCCAACGCTGTTTGGACGCGTTGTGAATTTTCAATCGAGCGTGCGTGAATTATCGGAAGCCGTGGTGTTCGATGGCAGCGGTGAAGTACTGGCGCGGACTGAATTTTCGTATCTCCTGGAAATCGATCCTATCCCCCCCGACGCACTCGACAGAGCCCGCAAGGGTGAAGTCGCGATCATGACCAGCGTAGATGAAGACAGGGTCCGAGCCCTGGTGCGGCTCGACGGTTTTCTCGATCGATACCTCTACGTAGGCCGGGTGATCGATCCCAAGGTTCTGGCGCATACCACTAAAACCCGCGGCGCCGTCGAACGATTTGAGCGCCTCGAGTTTCGCCGCGCGGATATGCAAATCAGTTTCGCGATGGTCTATGCCGGCCTTGCCCTGGTTTTACTGCTGGCGTCCTCATGGGTGGGGCTTTTGATGGCAAGTCAGCTTTCGCGCCCGTTGAGCGCGTTGATCGCGGCGACGGAACGCGTGCGCTCCGGCGATCTAACCGCCCGGGTCCCCGACCTTACGGCGCCCGATGAATTCGGCTCGTTGAGCCGCGCGTTCAATCGCATGACCAATGACCTTCAGGAAAACCGCCGTGAACTGCTCGAAGCGAACCGGCAAATGGACGACCGCCGGCGGTTTACCGAGGCCGTACTGGAGGGAATTTCCGCGGGGGTCATCGGATTGGATGAAAATGGTGTGATCAACTTGCCTAATCGCTCGGCGGGCGATTTCCTCGGTATTGATCCTGACAAGATGATCGGCCGACCGCTCGTCGAAATCGTACCGGAAATTTCGGATTTGCTGCAGCAGGCACAAGTGCAGCGCGGCGATCGGCCGGTCGAGGCCGAACTAAAGCTGCAGCGGGCGAAAGAGACACTAACTTTGCTTGTTCGTATCGTTGTCGAGCGCGAACAGCAGGACATCAGCGGTTATGTCATCACCTTCGATGACGTATCCGACTTGGTCGTGGCCCAGCGCAAAGCCGCCTGGGCTGACGTGGCGCGCCGGATTGCTCATGAAATTCGCAATCCACTCACGCCGATCCAGTTATCGGCCGAACGGTTGAAGCGTAAATACTTGACGGAAATTACCAGCGATCGGGAGACCTTTATAACCTGCACCGATACGATCGTCCGGCATGTCGGGGATATCGGCCGCATGGTGGACGAATTCTCCAATTTTGCGCGGGTTCCCAAACCGGTCATCCGCGTCGAAAATATTTCGGATCTTTGCCGTCAGGCCGTTTTCCTGCAACGTAATTCGGGCCGCAACGTAGAAATCGTGACCGAACTACCGAAAGGCACCGTTTACTTCCGTTGTGACGGACGGCAAATGGTGCAGGCCTTGACGAATCTGCTCTTGAATTCTACGGACGCCATTGAAGGCCGCGAGGGAGAGAATTTGCCACCGGGGCGGATCATGGTTCGGCTAATTCAAGAGGAGGACCGGGTGACTATCGAGGTTGAGGACAACGGACGTGGGCTGCCTGGAGAAGCCCGTGAACGTCTCACCGAGCCATATTTCACGACACGCAAGAAAGGCACGGGTTTAGGGTTGGCTATTGTCAAAAAGATTATGGAAGACCATAACGGCCAACTGATACTCGACGACGCTCCCAATGGTGGCGCGCGGGCTCGACTTGTGTTGCATGGCGCGCCGGTCGATGCCGAAATCGCTGAAGCGGCGGCAGCAGACGAGGAAGATCAACGAATGCGCGCGCGCGAACACAGCCTGACGGCGAGGAGATAGGACGCTATGGCGACCGACATTCTGATCGTCGATGA
>CAYYBI010000400.1:0-4841 GCA_964469835.1 uncultured Rhodospirillaceae bacterium | reverse complement strand
CAACGGGCGTGGCTGAATACGCCGGACCGAAGCGATGCGGCCGGTGGCGCCGCCGGGCTATCGCGTCACTCTTTTTGCCGATGGATTCAGCCACGCCCGTTGGCTCGCGGTGGCGCCGAGCGGCGAGGTGTTCCTCGCCGAGCCCCGCGCGGGCAAGGTCACCCTGCTGATCGATTCGAACCGCGACGGCCGCGCCGACAAACGCACGACATTCGCCGCCGATCACGCGGCGCCGCATGGGATGGCGGTGCGGGGTCAGTATCTCTATGTAGCCGATCTCGAGGGGGTGTGGCGCTACACGTGGCGCGCCGGTCAAACTGTTGCGCAAGAGCCGCCAACGCGCCTGACGCCAGCGGGCGCATTCGGCGACAGCGGCGGCCACTGGACCCGCAATGTCGCGATTAGTCCTGACGGCCGGCATATCTTCGCGGCGATCGGCAGCGACGGCAATCTTGATGAGGAGCCCGAGCCGCGCGCTACCATCAAGCGGTTCAACATCGATGGCAGCGGCGGCGTGGTATTCGCCCGGGGTCTGCGCAACCCGGTCGGGATCGCGTTTCACCCCGACACCGGACTGCTATACACCGTTGTGAACGAACGCGACGGCATGGGCGACGGCCTCGTGCCGGACTATCTGACCCAGGTTCGCGAAGGCGGCTTCTACGGCTGGCCCTATGCCTATATCGGGCCAAACCCACAGCCCGGCTTCGCAAAAAAGCGGCCCGACCTGGTGCGCCGGACGCTGGTTCCGGACGTTCTGTTCCAGTCGCACTCCGCACCGCTCGGCTTGGTCTTTGCGCGCGGCGGGCAGTTTCCCGAGGACTGGCAGGACGACGCTTTCGTGGCCCTGCATGGGTCCTGGAATTCCGGTGTGCCCACCGGCTACAAGGTCGTCCGCGTGCCGTTTGAGAAAGGCCGGCCGCTCGGTTGGTACGAAAATTTCGTGACCGGGTTTCGCATCGATCGGCAAGGCGGCGGTACCGCCAAAGTGTGGGGCCGGCCGGTCGGGTTGGCGATCGCGGCCGACGGCAGTTTGTTGATCGCGGCCGATGGCGACAACTCGATTTGGCGGGTGAGTCGGCGCTGAAACCCGGTTAACCGTATCTTTACCGTGTCCGTCTACAATTCATGGTTGTTGCCGGATACGGGAGGGATTATGACGGACATTGCGACATCTATCTCGGTGCTGCCGGCGCTCGCCAACACACCGCAGACGGGCCTGCAGGATACGCAAAACCGCGCAGGCACGACCGAAGCCGCCAGTCGGAGCCCCGAGGTAGGGGCACAGACCGTCGACGCGGTCGCCGGTGCGGCGGACAAGCCGGCGCTGGATTCCTCGACCGACGAGCGGAAATCGTCCCCCCAGGACGGGCGCGGCGGCGTGGTCGATATCACGGTGTAGTGCCCCTCGGCGCGCGCGGAATTCTCCGCGACAGGTTTAAGCGCCGGGAAACGTCCCCCCTCTTGAATCTACTGGCCCGCCGGGACACAGTGTCGCCATGGCTGACACCACGGATGAACCGAGTCCGACGGCGGGCCCACGGGTAAACCGAGTACCCGAAGGGGACAACCAGCCGCGTCTGGTGTGCCCGGATTGCGGCTTCATCAATTACGAAAACCCTAAAATTGTCGTCGGATCCGTGGTCACGTGGGACGGCAAGGTTTTGCTGTACAAAAGGGCGATCAATCCGCGCCGCGGATACTGGACGATTCCCGCAGGCTACCTCGAACTCAATGAAACGGCGGTCGACGGCGCGCAGCGCGAGGCGCGCGAGGAAGCCTGCGTCGATATCGAAATCGACGCCTTGCTCGCGGTATACAACGTGCCGCGGATCAGCCAAGTGCAATTGATTTATCGTGCAAGGCTACTATCGCCGGACTACGCCGCGGGCGAAGAAAGCCTCGCGGTCGACTTGTTCGATTGGAGTGATATTCCGTGGTCCAACCTGGCATTTCCGTCGGTGACCTGGGCGTTGCGGCATTTCCAGGAAATCGGTGATGCGACGGCGTTTAACCCGTTTGGCAATCCACCCGGCGAGTTGGGCGATTACGGGCCGGGCGGCGGGGATTCCTCGGACGCGGCATCAGGCAGTTGATGGCGGTTTATTACCGGCAGCTGCAGCATCGTGAAAATTACGGTCAGGATCAGGATTCCGAATATCTTGAAATTCACCCAGACATCGGTCGAGGTGTAACGCCAGACCAATTCGTTCAAAACGGCCATGCCCGCGAAGAACAAGGCGAAGCGGAATGTCAGAACGTACCAGCCGCGGTCGTCCATTTTCCAGGCGGAGTGCAGCATCGGCTTGAGCAGCGGCCGCTGGAACAGCAGGCCGCCGAACAGCGCGACTGCAAAAAGGGCCTGCACGATCGTCGGCTTCATTTTAATGAAGCGTTCGTCCTGCAGCCAGATAGTCAATCCACCGAATATCATGACGATCACGGCGGTCACCACCGGCATGATCGGGACGCGCCGTTCGATGATCAACGCGAGCGCCACCGCGATCACGGTGGTCACCATGAGCGCCACGGTGGCCGCGAACAGATCCTTCAAGAGATACGCTATAAAAAATGCGGCGAGCGGCCCGTAATCTACAAGGGGCTTGAGCCATACCGGTCCGGAGGTTTTCATCGCAGGGTTATATCAATAGGGCCGGGTGTTCGCAAAGCGTCCGTCCGGCCGCGTAATCGCCGTTGCGGATTTAGGCGCAAACGGTCCAAGGCAACCGCCGGATTGCGCCCGGTGCGCAATTTCAGGTCTTGATATTGGGGTGCACCCTCTCTAGAAAACAACATATGGTAGCAAACGGACCCCCGAACTTACCGCCCGCCGGAACCATCCAAGGCAATGCGCCGGCGGTCAAGAGACCGGCGCAGCAGGATCCCGCCGAACCGGTTGCCGTTCGCGGCGGGACGGCGAACCCGCGCCGGCCGGAATCGCCGGATCATGCGGCGGCCCTGACCCGGCTTGACCAATTGCTGCAACGGGACGCCGACGACGGTCCGCCAAAGGAGCCATTGGTCCGCGGATCGTATCTGAACATCGTCGTTTAGTGGCCCGCCGCCCTTGCCACGCTTCGTCTAGGGCCACTTAGTCCGGCAGCCCCATCAATCCGCGGGCGAAGGTCCGCCCATCGAAGGGCCGCAGGTCGTCGACGCCTTCGCCGACCCCGATGGCGCGCACGGGGAGTGCGAATTTTTCGGCTAGGGCCACCAGCACGCCGCCCTTGGCCGAGCCGTCGAGCTTGGTGACCACCAGACCGTTGACCGGGATCATCTCTTGAAAGGTTTCGACCTGGGCCAGCGCGTTCTGGCCGGTCGTCGCATCGAGCACCAGCAGGCAGTCGTGTGGCGCGCTGGCATCGACTTTGCGGATCACGCGAACGACCTTCTCGAGTTCGGCCATCAGGTCGGCCTTGTTGTGTAGCCGGCCCGCCGTGTCGATCAACACCGCATCCGCGTTCTCCCGGCGCGCGGTTTCCAGCGCGTCGTAGCAAAGTCCGGCGGCGTCGGCGCCCTGGGCGGCTGAGATCACCGCGCAGCCCGTGCGTTCGCCCCAGATTTTCAGTTGTTCGACCGCGGCCGCGCGAAAGGTGTCTCCCGCCGCTAGCACGACTTTCTTTCCGTCCTGCCGCAGCGCGTTGGCGAGCTTGCCGATCGTCGTGGTCTTGCCGGTGCCGTTGACGCCGATAACCAGGATGACATGTGGGCGGTGCGTCGGGTCGATGGTCAAGGGCTGTGCGACCGGATCGAGGATCCCCGCGATGTCTTCGGCCAGTGCCGTGCGGATGTCCTCTGCCGTAACGTCCCGATCGAACCGCCGGGCGCCGAGCGACCCGGCGAGCCGTGCCGCGGTGAAGGGTCCGATATCCGCCGTGATCAGGACATCTTCAAGGCTCGATAGCGCGTCGTCGTCAAGCCGTCCGCGGGCGAACACCGCGGCAATGCCGTCGACCAACCGGTCGGTCGATTTCGACAGCCCGGCCCGGAGTCGGGAAAGCCAACCGCCGCTCATGACACGGCCGCGCCCAGCAATCCGTCCGTATCCTGTCCGGTAACCTTGACCGTCAACAGCGCCCCGTCCGCTGCCGGCGTCGTCAGGCGGATCGGCGCATAATGTTCGGTTCGGCCGCGCTGCTGCTGCTCGACCAGAACCTGTGCCGTGGTGCCGAGTTGGGTCTGCATGAACCGGTCGGCGGCGCGGTCTCCCGCCGCCCGAAGGCGCGCCGCGCGCGCGCGCCGGTCGGCCGCGGGAAGTTGCGGCATGCGCGCCGCCGGCGTCTCCGGGCGCGGCGAATAGGGGAAGACGTGTAGCCAGGCGAGGCCGCATTCGCCGACCAAATCCAGGCTTCGTTGAAACATTTCCTCGGTTTCTGTCGGGAAACCCGCAATCAGGTCGGCGCCCAGGGCGATTCCGGGTCGCAATCGCCGCGCGGTTCGGCAGATCTCGATGGCACCCTGCCGTGTATGCCGCCGCTTCATGCGCTTCAGGATCATGTCGTCGCCCGCCTGCAGCGACAGGTGCAAATGCGGCATCAGCCGTTCTTCCCCGGCAATCAGCCGTTCCAGGTCGCTGTCGATTTCGGCGGCGTCGATCGACGAAATGCGCAACCGCGGCAGCTCCGGGACCTGGGCAAGCAGCCGGCGCGCCATCTGGCCAAGCGTCGGCCGGCCGGGCAGGTCGCCGCCATAGGAGGTGATGTCGACACCGGACAGCACGACTTCCGCGCAGCCACCTTCCACCAGGCGGCGCACCTGGGTGACGATGTCGCCCATCGGCACGGAGCGGCTATTGCCCCGGCCAAAGGGGATGATGCAGAAGGTGCAGCGGTGATCGCAGC
>CAYYBI010000399.1:0-7007 GCA_964469835.1 uncultured Rhodospirillaceae bacterium | reverse complement strand
GCTCAACCACGAAACCGAGCAACGGTAAAGAGTGGAAAGCCGATGTCGCGGTTTTGCCGTCCGCCAAAGTCGATGGTCACACCGTGACGCTCCGCAATATTCGAAATTTCAGATATCGCACTGAAACCGACTATACGCCGCGCTGGTATAACAAGACGCTAGATCTGCGAAAGCTCGAGACGCTCGATCTGATCGCGGTGTACTGGATGGGTGATGCGATCGCGCACACCATGGTGAGCTTCGGATTCGGTGGCGGTGATTATATTGCGATCTCGATCGAGATCCGTAAGAGAAAGAACCAGTCATTTTCGACGATTGCCGGCTTTTTTCGCCAGTACGAATTGACCTATATCGTCGGTGACGAACGCGATCTGATCGGCCTGCGGACAAATTACCGTAACCCCCCGGAAGATGTGTACCTGTACAGGGTGTCGGCAAAGCGGGAAAGAATCCGCAACCTGTTCATGCAGTATATCAAACAGATCAATCAGCTCACTCGACAGCCGGAATTCTACAATACGCTCACCACCAACTGCACGACCAACATCGTGATGCATGTTGCGGCGATAAATCCTGATTGGCGGCTAAGCTGGAAAATGCTTCTGAGCGGTTATTTCCCCGAACTGATCCATGAGCGCGGCGGGCTCGACCAGAGCCTGGCCTTCGACGTCTTGCGGCAAAAAAGCCTGATTAACGAACGCGCGCGACTGGCTGAAAATCAAGAGGATTTTTCACGATACATCCGCGATGGACTCTTGGGGGAGCAAAAGGGGAAGTAATCGCACATTGGCCTTCGGACCGAATGGCAAGGCTTCCGGTCTTGTCAATGAGATGAAGCGCGGATACCTGTCTATAGGCGTTGGTGGGAACCAAAGAGAATTGAAATTTTCATGCGATATCGAATGCTCGTCGTTTTCATGGGGATCGCAGGCGGTGTGATCCTGTCAGGATGCGAGGACGAGAACAAATACGTCAAACCGCCGCCGGCCAAGGTGGTGGTCGCCGAACCCGTCGTTCGGGAGATTGTCGATTACCTCGAATTCACGGGAACGACCGAAGCATCAGCCCGGGTCGAAGTTCGGGCCCGCGTGTCCGGTATTCTCGAGAGCATGCATTTTGTTCCCGGCACCACCGTCAACGCGGGCGATCAGCTTTTTACCATTGATCCCGACCGTTACGAGGCGGATGTCGAAGCGGCCAAGGCCGATCTCGCAAGCGCCGAGGCACGCCAGGTTGAAGCCGATAAAAGGATGAAACGCGCAAGTAAGCTGATCAAGCGCGGCAACATCGCGCAGGCCAAAGTCGACGAGGCGGAGGCGGATGCGAAGGCGGCGGCGGCAGAAATACTGGTGCGTCGCGCCAAACTGAGACGGGCACAGATCGATCTGGGATACACCAAAATTACAGCACCGATCGGGGGGCGCGTCGGACGCAATCTGGTGGATATCGGCAACCTCGTCGGTGAGGGTAAAGCGACTGTATTGACCGAGGTTACCGCGTCCAATCCGATTTTCGCCTATTTTAATTTAAACGAGCGCGACCTGCTGCGGGTCCTGGAGATATTCCGCAAGCGGGTAAAGGAACAGAATCTCGATGTCAGGAAGGACTCAAGCGCGAAGGCGAAGCTCAGGGTTGAGCTGGGACTTGCGAATGAGATCGGCTATCCGCATGTCGGCATTCTTGACTTCGCCGAATCGCGGTTGGATCCCGGTACCGGTACGTTAAAACTGCGCGGCACATTCGAAAACAAAGAATTGCCGCCGCTCCTGCTGGCCGGCCTGTTCGTGCGGGTGCGCCTGCCCATCGACAAACGATCCGACATGCCTCTTGTCACCGAGCGCGCTATCGGATTTGACCAAGGCGGACAGTTCGTGCTGGTCGTCAACGGCCGCAATGTTGTCGAGAAGCGCCCGGTTAAGCTGGGACGAAACCTCGACGGGCTGCGTGTCATCGAGGACGGTCTCCAGCCGTCCGACCGGGTTGTCGTCAATGGCCTGCAACGGGCGCGGCCCGGCGCCGAAGTGACGGCGAGCAAGGTCGACATGTCTTCTCTTAAGGCGTCGGCGATCAGGACCGCGGCAGAAAAAGAGACTGAGAAGGAGGCGCAGAAAGACGCGCCCAAAGACCGTGTTTCCGGCGATAACGAGAAAAAGCCATAGTCCGCTGGAGATAGCGTCATGTTTTCCAAATTCTTCATTGAAAGACCGATCTTCGCCAGTGTGATATCGATTGTCATCGTGGTCGCCGGGCTCGTCACATTTGGCGCGTTGCCGATTTCCCAGTACCCCGAGATCACGCCACCGACGATCGAAGTCAAAGGAATCTATCCCGGCGCCAGCGCGAGCGTGGTGGCAGAGACCGTCGCCGCGCCCATCGAACAGGAAGTCAATGGTGTTGAAGACATGATTTACATGTCATCGACCAGCGCCAGCGACGGGACCTACACATTGACGGTCACGTTCGGCGTCGGCACGGATCTCGATAAGGCGCAGATCCTGGTTCAGAACCGGGTCATGCTGGCCGAACCGAAAATGCCTGAAGAGGTCAAGCGCGAGGGGCTGACGACAAAGAAAAAATCAACAAACGTCATTCTGTTCATCTCTCTCTATTCGCCAAACGGAAAGCAGGATTCACTCTTCCTGACAAACTATGGGACGTTGCAGATACGGGATGTGCTGAGCCGGATCCCCGGTGTCGGCGAGGTGCTGATTTTTCCGCAGAGCGATTACAGTATGCGGATCTGGCTCGATCCGAGAAAACTGAAATCGCGCGGCATAACGACTCAGGACGTTCTGGACGCCATTCGAGAACAGAACGTTCAGGTGGCGGCCGGTCAGATCGGCCAACCGCCAGCGCCATCCGGGCAAAGCTTTCAGCTCGCTGTCAACGTTTTGGGCCGGCTCAACGACATTGCGCAGTTCGAGGAGATCATTGTCAAAAGCGGCGAAGGCGGTCGCTTCACGCGGTTGAAGGACGTTGCCAGGCTGGAGCTTGGCGGAAAGGATTATTCGGTCACCTCAAGCGTCCGCGGCGTGCCCTCGGCCAGCATGTTGATCTATCAGTTACCGGGGGCCAATGCGCTCGACGTGGCATCGAAGGTTCGCGACGCGATGAAGCGGATAGAGCCGAGTTTTCCCGAAGGGATGAAGCACCGCGTACCCTATGACACCACCGTCTTCGTGCAACAGTCGATCAACGAGGTCTACAACACCTTGTGGCAGGCAGCCTTGCTGGTCTTCCTCGTCCTTCTGGTCTTCCTGCAGGACTGGCGGGCCACGCTGGTGCCGGCCGTTGCGATCCCGGTCTCCCTGATCGGAACGCTCGCCGCGATGGGCGCGCTCGGATTCTCTCTCAACATGTTGACCTTGTTCGGCCTTGTCCTCGCGATCGGCATTGTGGTCGACGATGCTATCGTCGTCGTCGAGGCGACGGTATCGCACATGGAGAAGGGTTTGCCGCGCAAGGAAGCGGCCATCCAGGCAATGCACGATGTATCCGGACCGGTCGTAGCCACCACGCTGGTTTTGCTGGCCGTCTTCGTACCCGCTGCCTTCCTTCCCGGGATTACCGGCGAAATGTACAGACAGTTTGCGCTTACCATCGCCGTTGCGACGATTTTCAGCACCATCAATGCCCTGACATTGAGCCCGGCGCTTTCGGCGCTCGTGTTGCGCCCCTCAAAGGAGAAGAAAAACGTTTTCTTCCGGGGATTCGATGCCGCGTTCGCCAGATGTGAAAATGGCTACCTGAATATCGCGACGGCGTTCGTCCGCAGAACCGGTATGATGATGCTGATATTTCTTGCCATCTTCGGGTTCACCGGATGGCAGTTCACCAAGCTGCCTACCGCCTTCCTTCCAATCGAAGACCAGGGCTACCTGCTGGCTGGCGCACAATTGCCCGAAGCCGCGTCCCTTGAACGCACGAATGAAGTCATTGAAACGATAGACCGAATACTTAAAGACGTACCTGGGATCAGTGACTGGGTATCGCTCGGGGGATTTTCCCTGATCGACGGCACCAACGCATCCAATTCAGCAACCATATTCATTACTCTCGAACCATGGGCAAAGAGGTCGTCCCCCGATCTGAGCCAGGAGGCGATACTGGCGCGCCTGGCAGCGAGTTTTCGGGAGATCAACGAGGCGATTGTGTTCGCCTTTCCGCCGCCTGCGATTAACGGGCTTGGCGTGGCCGGCGGATTTCAGTTCCAGCTACAGGATCGCGGCGGTGTCGGGCTGCAGGAGCTGGCACGTGTTTCCGACGACCTTATCGCCGATGGAAGCGCCCAGTCGGGCCTGCAGAGTCTGAACACGACGTTCCGGGCTAGCGTGCCGCAACTTTTCGCGGAAATAGATAGGACCAAGGCCAAGACGCTTGGGATTTCGCTCAATGAGCTCTTCGGCACCTTGCAGGCATACCTTGGCTCGGCCTATGTCAACGACTTCAACAAATTCGGCCGCACATGGCAGGTCAAGGTACAGGCGGACCATCGCTTTCGTATCGATGAAGAGGACATCCGACAGATCGAAGTTCGGAACAGAGACGGGAACATGGTGCCGGTTGGCACGCTTGTCCGGGTAGACCGAACGCTCGGTCCGCAAACCATCCTGCGCTACAATTTGTATCCGGCGGCATCGATTACCGGCCAGGCGGCACCCGGCTTTAGCTCGGGTCAGGCCCTGAAACTCATGGAGCAGATGGCGGATACAAAACTGCCGGCAACCATGGGGTATGAATGGACCGGCATATCCTACCAGGAAAAGCAGGTGGGTTCGGAAGCGGTCATGATCTTTGCGCTCGCAATCCTCCTCGTGTTTCTGGTCCTGGCGGCGCAATATGAAAGCTGGACCAACCCGACGGCTGTCATCTTGGTGGTCCCGCTCGCGGTTCTTGGTACCGTGGCCGCGCTGCTGGCGCGTCAATTCGATAACAATATCTATACGCAGGTCGGCATTGTCCTGTTGATCGGTCTCGCCAGTAAGAATGCTATTCTGATCGTCGAGTTTGCGGCGCAGCAGCGCGCAGAGGGCAAGAGTATAGTAGAGGCGGCAACCACCGCGGCTCAGCTCCGATTCCGGCCGATTTTGATGACCGCCATTTCCTCCATTGCGGGCTTCATGCCGCTTGTGGTCGCTGTTGGCGCCGGTGCGGCAGGCCGGCAGGCAATCGGTACGGCGGTGGTCGGCGGTATGATAGCCGCGACAATCATGTCGCTCCTCTTCACACCGGTCTTCTATACCGTGATGCAGCGGCTCAGCGATTACAAACGCCCGAACGGCGCAATGACGGAAGGCCCCAACCCATCCGAATGATGGTTGGCCAGACATATGTCGCGGCCTGTTCTTCGGGGTCCTGCGACAAGATAGCCCAATAAACATCTGGAGAAATCCGCGACAGCGGACGTTTCGGATTCCGGGCTAACCAACGCCGGATAACAGTCGATAGAGCCGCCGCACACTCTCCTATTTGAGAACATCAACGGTCCGAATGTCTTGGACGACATACATGCGAGACCGTCTGCGCCACAGACCGTCTTGTACAGCTCCAATCTGCCAGCTTAGGTTACGATTCGGCCACCGCAACGGGGCCATATGGGATCGTCGCACGCGTGAGGGACGATCCATAACAAATCGGAGATCGCCCAAATGAAAGCCGGGTCAGGCGATTGCTCGAGGGGGATGCAAAACTTGAAACCAATTTTTGCGGCATCAGCCATTGCGCTCGTATTGGTGATGAGCAACATCACGAAGGTATCGGCGCAACAAAACGCAACCCTGGAACGGCCCAGGATCGGCCTCGTTCTTTCGGGCGGCGGCGCGAAAGGGGCATCGCATGTTGGCGTGATCAAGGTGTTGGAGGACCTCGGGGTCCCGATCGATTACATCGCCGGCACCAGCATGGGGGCTATCGTCGGGGGTCTTTACGCATCGGGCATGTCTGCGGATGAACTCGATGAAGCCATGAGGTCAATCGACTGGGACGATCTTTTCGACGACAAGCCGCCGCGCGCCAACCGGGATTTCCGGCGCAAGCTCGACGACGAAGGGTTTCTCGTCCGATACAAGCTCGGATTCAAGGACGGCAAGTTCGTGCTGCCTAAAGGGGTCATCAATGCTCAAAAACTCGACCTTGTTCTTCGGGAACTGTCAATTCGCGCCGTCGGCGTCAACGACTTCGACAAGTTGAAAATACCGTTCCGGGCGGTTGCGTCGGACATCGAAACCGGGAAGGCCGTGACTCTCGATTCAGGCGATCTCGCCGGCGCAATGCGGGCGAGCATGGCCGTCTCCGGAGTCTTCCCGCCGATCGAAATCGGTGAGCATATGCTCGTCGATGGCGGCCTCGCCAACAATGTACCAATCGATGTGGCGCGGAAAATGGGCGCCGATATTGTGATCGTGGTCGGATTCCCCGAACGGCTCAAGAAACGCCGGGAGCTTAACTCCGCGCTCTCGATCGTGTTTCAGTCGCTCGATCTTCTGATTGCCCAGAACTCAAAAATTCAGCTGAAATCGTTGCGGGCGACCGATATCTATATCGAACCCGCCCTGGGCGACATCGGGGCGGTAGATTTCAATCGGGCGCCGGACGCGATCTCCATCGGAGAACAGGCGGCGCGTAAAGTGTCGGATAAACTGGAAAAATTATCCCGTCCGAAGCTGGCCATGCGGTTGGCGGACACCCGCAAGACGGCGCAGTCAGATGAAAATATCACGGTCGATTTCATCCGGATCGATAACCAGTCCGGACTGTCGGACGATCTCATCAGGGCGCGTTTGCGTCTCAAGCCGGGCGACAAGCTGGATATCGACAGGCTCGAAGAGGATATTGCGAATATCTACGGCCTCGATTATTTCGACAACGTTTTCTACGCCATCGTCATCGAAGAGGGAAAAACGGGTGTCGTCGTCTCCGCCAGGGAAAAATCGACCGGGCTTGATTCATTCAGGTTCGGGCTGAACCTCGATACCGATTTTGATACCGACAGCACCTTTAAAATCGGC
>CAYYBI010000398.1:0-5261 GCA_964469835.1 uncultured Rhodospirillaceae bacterium | reverse complement strand
TCGCCAGCACCCACATGGTACTGCGGAACAACTCATGCGCCTTCTCGGCCAGCAATTTGGCCCGGGCAGTGCTTTGCCCAAACGCCTTCAGCGTTGCCAAGCCCTGTACCGCATCCAGAAACTCCGAGGCAAACGCCTTGTAGGAACGGGAACGCCGCATGCTGTTTTGCCTGTCCCAGCGATGAAACGCCTGCGGCGCGATCAGCGTGAACAGCGCGAACCCGGTCAGCATCGCCGCCACCGGCAAATCGAGATAGGATACGAAGACGAAGATGCCGATCGGCGTTAGCGCGGCGACGAACAGTTGCGGCAGATACTGGCCGAAATAGGTTTCGAGTTGCTCGACCCCGTCGACCATCGAGGAAATCACCGCGCCGGTGCGTTCCAACCCAAGATAGGCGGGCCCGAGCTCGACCATCTTGTCGTACAATTTTTCCCGGATATGCAGCTGGACAATGGTCGCGGTCCGATGCGCGACCATGGTGCGCGCGTACTCCAAGACGCCGCGCACGACCATCACGCCCGCTACGCCGGCGAACGGCCATAGCAGCGATTCGAATGAAGCGCCCTGGAACACGCGTGCCAGCAACCAACCCAGCAATGCCAGCCGGGCAATGCCGACCGTAGCCGCGGCCACGCCCAACAGAACCGCGCCCGCGATGCGCAGGCGAACGCCATTCGTGAATTGCCAAAGTTTCGTGTCGAAATACATGGAGCGGCGATCCTAACACCTGTTGTCGGAGTTGAAATCAATTGTCTCGGTGTAGAGATAGCCTGAATATTTCTGTTGTGCTCTTTTCAAAGTCGCATAACCTCTAAACATAAATTTTGAATGCGTTTTGCCGCCGCCGTCACACTAGGAGGACTCCATGACGATGAATTGGGATGACATGCGCGTGTTCCTCGCGGTTGCCCGGAAAGGCAACCTGTCCGCGGCGGCGCGCGTTCTCAAAGTGACCCAGCCGACCGTCGGACGGCGGCTGCGCACCCTCGAACAGTCCCTGTCGGCGCGCCTGTTCGACCGCTTGCCCGACGGGTTCGTGCCGACGACGGCCGGCGCCGAACTGCTGCCGCTGGCGCAAGAGATGGAGCGGACTGCGGACGCGCTGCAGCGACGCCAGGCGACGCTCGCCGACCGAGTCAGCGGAACCGTGCGCCTGTCGATATTCGAGGTTATGGCGCAATTTCTGACGGACCATATTTGCGACCTGCGCACCCAATTGCCGGAAATCGAGATTGAACTCGCAGTAGCGCACCAAAACGCCAACCTGTCCAAACGGGAAGCGGATATCGTCCTGCGCGAATGTCTGCCGGATAACACCGGGCTGATCGCCCGCAAGCTCGGTCACGTCGCCTATGCGGTTTACGGCGAGGCGCGATTCGTCGAGCGCAACCCCGCCGCGCGGACCGAGGCACGCTACACCGCCTGCGACTGGGTCGGTTTCGACGAAGAGCATGCCTATTTCGCGAGTCAGAAATGGCTGCTCCAAAAACTTGACGGCGCGGTACCGTCGGTGCGCGTCAACAATGGACTTGTCCTGCATGACGCGGTGCGCAAGGGCGTGGCATTGGGCATTCTGCCGTGTTTCGCCGGCGACCGGGATCCGAACCTGGTTCGCCTGTCGCCGCCGCTCGACGAATTGACCGCGACGCAGCATCTGATCGTTCATCCGGATTTACGCCGGGTACCCAGCGTTCGCGCCGTCATGGACGCGCTGGTGATCCTGTTCAAACGCGAAACATCGCAGCTTCTGGGCGAGCACCGTCTGCACGCGCCCGCCGCATAACGATCGCCGAACGGCTTCAACTGGAAAAGAACGCCACGAGTTCGGCAAGCGTATCCTGCGGCGCTTCTTCCGGCAGAAAATGTCCGCACGCAATCGGTGCGCCGGTTACCGTCTCGGCCCAATCCTGCCAGATTTCCAGCAGAATTTTCTTGTGATCCATGCCGCCCGATCCCCACAGCACGTGCACCGGACAGTGAATCTTGTGGCCGCGATCCCGGTCCGCGGCATCGTGCAGATGATCGACGTGATAACCCGCCCGGTAATCGGCACAACTGGCGCGAATGGTTTCCGGATCGCTGAAACACCGCAGATATTCGGCGAAGGCTTCCAGCGTCACATACTCCGTATCGCCGCCCCAACGCTGAAACACATCGCGAAGATAGAATTCCGGGTTCGCGCCGATCAGCGTCTCGGGCAGGCCGCCCGGCTGCGGCAGGAAGAACCAGTGGTAGGCGTCGTAAGCGATCTCCTTGTTCACCCGCTCGAACCGTTCCCAGGTCGGCAACACGTCGAGAATTGCCAGCTTCGAGATCCGGTCGGGATGATCGAACGCCATGCGGTAGGCGACGCGCCCGCCGCGATCATGTCCGGCGAGAAAAAATTTCTCGTGGCCCAGCGCCGCCATGACCTCGACCTGATCCTGGGCCATTGCGCGTTTGGAATAGCCGGCATGATCGTCGCCGGCGGGCGGCTTCGACGAATCGCCATACCCCCGCAGATCGGGGACAACGACCGTGAAATTCTTGGCAAGCGCCGGCGCGATCTTGTGCCACATGACGTGGCTTTGCGGATACCCATGCAGACACAGCAGCGGCGGACCGGCGCCACCATGGACCAGATTTATCTCGGCGCCGCTTGTCGTGATACGCGCCCGTTCGAATCCTTCAAACATTTTCGCCGCTCCGCCGCTGGAATTGCCCGTCAATCCGACCTAGTCTGCCGTTGCATAACCATCGCAAGTCATCGGAGCCCATGACAAGACCCATTGAGCTGAAACCGCGCGAGGATGAATCGCCCGGCACGCCCTTCGAGGACTACGAAGTCGGTGCCGCCCTTCCCGACATGATGTTCACCGTCACCCCAGATATCGCGCAGGAATATTTGGAAGCGATTGATGGCGATGCGGAAACATATCGATTGGACGGCCGCCAGGCCGCGCCGCCCAATGTGCTGGCGGTCTACTTGCTGGCAATCCTCTACCGCAAATACCCGCCGACCCAAGGGCTGATCCTGACCGACGTGCGGTTGCGGTTTCACCATCCGATCTGGGCCGACGAGGACACCGAGATCTGCGGCAACGGCGAGGTCGCCGAAAAATTCGAACGGCGCGGCAAGCATTTCGTGCGTTGGACCGCCCGCTTCACGCGCACGGACGGCACCCTGCTCGCCACCGCGCAAAACACCGTTTATGTCCCGCTTGTGAGGTTCGAAAAACGATGACTATCAAACGCAGTATCGAAACGACACAAGAGATGATCGACCGGTATGGACGCATCAATGGCGACAATGACATCATCCACTACGATCACGACTATGCGGTCAAGCGCGGCTTCCGCGGCACCTTGAACCACGGCATGATGACCATGGGGCATATCGCCGATCTGGGCGCGCGCAAATTCGGCAAGGATTGGTTCACCAAGGGTGAAATCTACGTCAAATGGATCAATCCGGTCTGTCCCGGCGACATCGTAACCATCGAGCTTGCCGAGGACGGCATGGTCGAATGCGCCGTGCAGGCCGGTCCCGCCGCCAAGGCGACGGTCACGCTGTCGGCGGAGTGAGACCCAGAGTGATACGCGGTTCGGCCCCCGCCCGTCCGTTTCCCGCGACCGCATGAGCACGGATGCCTGGCGCAATTGGGGGACGGTCTCCATTTCCGCCGGCGTCCTGTCTCTGGCGCTGCTCGGCGATACGCTGCTCTATGTGGTCCTGCCGGTTAATGCCGCGGCGTTCGGCATCGGCCTCGTTTGGGTCGGCGTTTTGCTTGCCGCGAACCGGCTGATCCGCATGGTCTTATACGGTGCAATCGCAGCCTTCGGTGAAGCCGTCGGCCCGAAAAACCTGACCATCATGGGTGCCGGCGCGGCCGCGCTTTCGACGCTGATGCTGTGGGGAGTCGATGGCGGCCCGCTGCTGCTTGCCGCCCGGATCCTTTGGGGTCTTTCATTTGCCGGTCTGAGTCTCGCGGCATTGTCCTATGCGGTCGCCGATAAGAGCCGTGCAGGCAGCCGGGTCGGCGTAAGCCGTTCCATCCAGCAAATCGGCCCTACCCTCTCGTTGAGTGTCGGCGCTTGGTACGCCGGCGTTGTCGGGCCGCGCGAAATATTCCTGATATTGGGCGTGATTTCGCTGGCGGCGTTGCCGCTCGCGCTTCTGCTGCCGAAAGAAGCAAAACGGCCCGAACGGAAGAAAACCATCTGGCTGCCCCGACCCATTCCACTGGATATGTTTTTCTTCGTGGTCGGCTTCGCGGTCGATGGCGTCTTCGTGATGACGATCGCCCTGGTGCTGACAAAAACAGCGTCTCCCGAAACGGCCATGTTCGCCGCCGGATTGATTCTCGCATTACGCCGGTTCGGAGAACTCACGCTGTCGCCGGTCGCTGGCGCCATCGGCGACCGCGTGGGAACCGGGCGGCTGCTGGTCGTGGCAACGTTTCTTCTGGCCGGCGGATTCGCGGTGTTGGCGATCGGTCAGCCTTATGTGGGATCGGCTCTCGTCATCGCCGCGCGTGCGGCCATCGCCGCGGTTGGCCCCGCGATCGTCGCCCAGCGCGCGCCTGAGAACACCACGATGTATCGGTTGGCGGTGATGCAGACCTGGCGCGATTTCGGTGCGGCGGCGGGCCCGCTGGTGACCGGCGCGCTCCTCGAATTTACCCAACCAAATGCATTATACTGGGGGTTGGTCGGCGTCGTCCTGCTGAGTCTCACGGTGCAACGCCGCCCTGGCGGACCCGGCTGAGGTTTGCCACGCCGACGGCAGAAGGGCCTCTCCACGGTCACGGTAGGATTCGACCCGTAACTTCGCTTGCAAAGGAGGCTCAAATTAGGGAGGGTTTTAGCAGGCTGCGACTCACACACAAAAATGCGCATCATGCAGGGAGAGAAAAAGTGAAATTAGCATCCTTCGCCACCGCCGCCATTCTCGGCGCGGTTTACGCGACCTCGGCCCAGGCCGCCACACTCGACGACGTGCGGGCCAAGGGTAAAATGAATTGCATCATCAACACCGGTCTCCCAGGCTTCGCCGCGCCCGACGACAAGGGCCGCTGGACGGGCTTCGACGTGGACTTCTGCCGCGCGGTCGCCGCCGCCACCTTGGGCAACGCCAACAAGGTGGGATTCGTCACCGCCACCGGCAAGACCCGTTTTACCAAGCTGCGCTCGGGCGAAGGGGAAGTGCTGTCCCGCAACACCACCTGGACCTTCAGCCGCGACAACGACCTGCAGCTGACCTTCATCGGCACCAGCT
>CAYYBI010000397.1:0-36833 GCA_964469835.1 uncultured Rhodospirillaceae bacterium | reverse complement strand
TAAGGTATCGCGTTCCTCGGCCGGGTCGCGTTCGTTCTTGGCCTTGGCCTGGTAAAGGATGGTCTCGGCTTCCTGCCGTGCCTTATGCGTGGTCCAGGGCGCGTCGTGTTTGCCAATGTTGTACCAGCGCTGTTTGCGGGTGGTCTTGTCGCGGTACTGCACCACGTAATACTTCGCGCCGGACGGCCTGGCCCGCACGCCAAAGCCCGTAAGCTTGTCGTCCCAAAGCATTATGTCCTTGTCCTTGGCGACGAGACCTTCGACAAGCCGTTTTGTAATTCGTTTCCGCATGGCGTTCCCGTTTTGGCAAACAGTTTGGCAAACAAAGTACATAGTAACGCATGCGGACCAATGCAACAATAGTGCATTGATATATCAATAGAAATGTAACGAATGCGGCTCGGTACGGCTACATGGTAATGGGAGCACCTAACTCATAACCTGAAGGTCGTAGGTTCAAATCCTACCCCCGCAACCAAATAAAACGCCGTCAACCCAATGGGTTGGGGGCGTAAACATGCCGGACTTCGAAAATACCAGTACACCATTCGAAACCATGGGGTCGGTTTGGCATGTCCGGCGTCGCCATGCATAATCCATCGTTCAAAGCACAACGGAAGACCGTGTAAAAAATCAGTCCGCCATACCGCGAAACCTGGAGTCCTGCATGATGCAAGCCGCCCTTAACGCAGATGTAAACGTCCGTCGGTTGGATGCGCCAATCGGTGCCGAGATTAGCGGCGTTGACCTGAGGATGCCGGTTGATGAACGCGTCAAAACGACGATTCTCGAGGCGTGGCACGAGAATTTAGTCCTGCTCATTCGGAACCAGGCGCTGGCTGACTCGCAGTTGATCGAATTCTCGAAGATATTCGGCGAGCTCGAACTCGCGCCGCCGAATAAATCGGGCAGCCATTGGATCGAGGGTTTTCCCGAGTTGGCGTGTGTCTCCAATATCACAATTGATGGCGAAGCCATCGGCAGCCTCGGCAATGGCGAGGCGATTTGGCATACGGATATGTCGTTCATGGAGAAGCCACCCACCGCCAGCCTTCTTTATGCGCTCGAGGTGCCCAAGCAGGGCGGCGCCACCCATCTGATGAATATGTACCGGGCATATGAAACGCTGCCGGACGACCTGAAACAGGCAATCGCGGGGCGCGAGGCGGTGCACGATGCGACCTATACCAGTGCCGGCGAAGTGCGAAAGAAATTTGCCGCGTTCGTGGGGACCACTGATCCCGAGCGGGCGCCGGGTGCGCGCCATCCGTTGGTGCGCGTCCATCCCGCGACCGGTCGAAAGGCGCTCTACTTGGGCCGGCGGTCGGGCGCGTCCAACGTTTTGGGTGAGACGGACACGAAATTGTGGGATGCGCTCTGGCAGCATTGTGCCGATGGCGAATTTTCCTGGGGCCACGAATGGGCGGTCGGGGACCTGCTGATCTGGGACAATCGGTGCACGATGCACTATCGAGAATCGTTCGATAACAACGAGCGCCGGATGATGCACCGAACGCAAATCATGGGCGAAGCGTTGATCGCCGCTTGAGCGCCGCCATGGCGACCAACGACGACTGGCTTGCACAAATACGGGAAGACGCGATCGACCCGGATCTTCCCATTTGCGACCCGCACCATCACCTCTGGGATCACCGCGAGGGGCGCATCGAGCGGCGCTACCTCATGGACGAGATCCAGAAGGATCTACAGACCGGTCACAACATCGTCTCGACGGTCTTTATCGAGCACCTTGCCATGTACCGCGCCGACGGGCCGGGGGAGATGAAATATGTGGGCGAGGTAGAGTTCGCCAACGGTGTCGCGGCGATGGCGGCTTCGGGCTTGTACGGGACGACTCGAATCGCGGCTGGCATCGTCGGCTATGCGGACCTCTCTATGGGGACTCGGGTTAGGGAGGTGCTGGACGCGGAAGTTGCGGCGGCCCCAGATCGCTTTCGCGGTATCCGGTGTACCGGCGCCTGGGATCCGGACCCGCGCATTGCCCGCGCACAAGCGCCTGGACTGTATCTGGATGCGAAATTTCGTGACGGCTTCGCCGAACTCGATGCACTCGGCCTGAGCTTTGATCTGTCCTGTCGGTACCACCAGCTTTCGGAATGCGCGGACCTGGCAAGGGCGTTTCCCGGCACGCCCATTGTTCTGAACCATCTCGGCGGTATCACGGGTATCGGCGCGTATGCGGGTCGGCAGGAGGAAATCTTTACCGTATGGCGTGAAAGCATGGCCGATCTGGCCGGGTGCCCAAATATTGTCGTTAAACTTGGCGGGATGGCCATGGACTACGTCGGTTTCGGTTGGCACGAAAAGCCGAAGCCGCCGACAAGCCGGGAATTATGCGACGCGACGCGACGCTATTACGAAACGGCCATTGAACACTTCGGTCCCGACCGTTGCATGTTCGAATCCAACTTTCCCGTCGACAAGATTAGTTGCAGTTATAATGTCCTATGGAACTCTTTTAAACGCATCACCGAGGATTATTCGGCGAGCGAGAGGGCCAAGCTATTTCACGATACGGCGGTACGGGTTTACCAGGTGTAATTGAATCGGCGTTTTAAGAACGAGAGGACTCATTGGTCCACGCCGGTCGTTCAAGCCTCAACGGCCGTTGCCGACTTCCGATTCGAAAGCGTCCAACGCGTCTGCGGCGGCTTCCGTTCCTTCCGTCCGGCCGATATGGAACAGCGCATCACCCTCGTTGACCACCGGCAATGTCGTGTGCCCGATCACGATGCCGCCGGCGCGGGCACAGATTTCGGCTTCCTTCTCTCCATAGGGGTCCGAGATTAGGCCCAGCCGGTCGCCCGGCTTGACCAAAGCTCCGTTATGGGTGACCAGACGCAACACGCCACTGGACGGCGCGCGGGCCCATCCGCTCGACCGGATAATAACCGGAGGGACCGGTTCTTGCCGTTGCCTGGCACGCGGCAGCATATCGAGCGCCCGCATGACGCGAAGAACGCCACGGAAACCGGCGCGGATCGGGACTTCCTCAAATCGCAGCGCCTCTCCTGCTTCATAGACCAGCACAGGGATCTCATGGTTCTTGGCGGCGGCGCGCAGGCTGCCGGCGCGCAGACCGGCATTGATGACGATGGGCGCGCCGAAGGCGAGCGCCAGGCGTTCCGCTTCGGCGTTGTCGAGATTGGCGCGAATTTGCGGGTAGTTGGTGCGATGGATGGCGCCGGTGTGGAGATCGATGCCATGCGTGGAATCGTGAACAACTTCCGTCAGGAACAGGTTGGCGAGACGGGCCGCCAGCGATCCGCTGATGGACCCTGGGAACGACCGGTTGAGGTCGCGCCGGTCGGGCAGGTAGCGGGAGCGCGCGATAAAGCCCATGACGTTGACCACGGGAACGGCAATGAGCGTGCCGGAAAGCCTACGGAGCGCCGCCAGGCGCATCATTCGCCGTAGGATTTCGATGCCGTTGATTTCGTCGCCATGCAATGCGGCGCAGACAAACAATCGCGGACCCGGCCGTCGCCCGTGCACCACATGTACAGGCATGATGACTTCCGTGTGTGTCGACAGGGCGGTCGCAGGAACATCCACGGTCGCCCGTTCTCCGGGCTGCAGTGTGGTGCCGCAAATCGTAACGGGCCCCCACGTCATCTAACCCTTCCCCCGCGTTTTCGTTTTATTCGGTTTGGCATTTTTTTCGATGAACTCGATGATTTTGCTGGCGATATCCAGTCCGGTCGCCGTCTCGACACCTTCGAGCCCTGGCGACGAGTTTACCTCCATGACGACCGGCCCATGATTGGAGCGCAGCATGTCGACGCCGGCAACGTTCAAGCCGAGAATTCTTGCCGACCTTACGGCAGTCGACCGTTCCTCCGGTGTAATGCGGATCGTGTCCGCACGGCCGCCGCGATGCAGGTTCGATCGAAAATCGTCGGCCGCGCCCTCTCGTTTCATCGAAGCAACGACGCGATCGCCGATGACGATGCACCGGATGTCCGTGCCACCTGCTTCCTTGATAAACTCCTGGACCAGGATATTCACTTTCGCGCCGCGGAATGCCTGGATTACGCTCCTGGCGGAGGATTGGGTTTCGGCGAGCACGACCCCGACGCCCTGCGTCCCCTCGAGCAATTTGATGACCACCGGCGCGCCGCCCACCATGTCGATCAGGTCGTCGGCGAACTGTGTCGCGTGCGCAAAACCCGTGACCGGCAGGCCGATTCCCCGTCGCGCCAGCAACTGCAGGGATCGCAACTTGTCCCGCGACCGTCCAATCGCGACGGATTCGTTGAGCGGGTAGATGTCCATGACCTCGAATTGGCGCAGCACGGCGAGACCGTAGAATGTGATCGACGCGCCGATACGTGGGATGACCGCGTCGAAGCCGGCGATGGGCTCGCCCATATAGCGGATTTCCGACCGGTGTGACGTGACGTTCATGTAGACGCGCAGGGTGTCGATAATTTCGATCTCGTGACCCCGTTCTCGTGCCACATCGACCAGCCTCTTGTGCGAATACAATTCTGGATTTCTGGCCAGCATGGCAATCTTCATACGGAAATCTCCTTCCCGTTCGACGAATAGGCTTGGACGATGTCCTCGCGTTTCATGCGACCGGTGCGATACGATCTAGCAGGGTCGACCAACGCGCGCCCGCGCAACGCCGTGCGGCCGAGCAGCATCCGGAATTGCATCGTATCCCGGTCGGTCAATGTCATTTCGACCGGCCAGGTCTCGCCGCCCAGAATGATCTCGACTTCGATGGTGTAGCGCATTTCACGATGTCCACCGGAATCGGTCACGACGCGCCGATCGAGAATATCCGCTTCGCAATGGACGATGATGTCTTTCCGCCGCTGCAAGGGGTGAACGCCGAACCGAATTCGTTCAATGCCGTCAACCTCGCAGGGCTCAAGATAGAAGGCATGCAGCGCCGACGTGCGCGCGCCGGTGTCGACTTTTGCCTTGATCACCGGGAGCGTCAACGCCGGGATTGCAAGCCATTCACGCCAGCCGACTACCCATTCCTTTGGCACCGCTATCGTTGCAACTCCATACGTTCATCCTTCCAATTCGACGAAGTTTCACCTTAACAGGCGCATAAACCTATTAGGTTAACAATTCTTTGATCGGGCTCATCGTCGGCTTGTTGCCGGGTTCATACGGGGAATTATCGCCGCCCTGACCGTTGCCAAGGATTCGGCGGCTTGTAAAACTGCGGCGCAGACTTAAAAAGGCTGGAATCAAAAAGCAGCGACCGGGACCGAATTTATGTCTGAAGTGCAGGAGGAACCCGCCGGGGCGTCCGAAGCGGGAAGTGCGACGTTCGATGTCGTCGTCGTCGGCGCCGGACTATATGCCTTGCATCGTCTGCGCGCCCTGGGGCTCGCGGTGAAGGTATTTGAGGCCGGTGACGGGATCGGCGGGACGTGGTTTTGGAACCGCTATCCGGGGGCACGCTGCGACGTCGAGAGCATGGAGTATTCCTATTCCTTCTCCGAGGAATTGCAGCAGGAATGGGATTGGCCGGATCGGTATTCGAAGCAGCCGGATATCCTGCGCTACATCGATCATGTGGCGGACAGGTTCGATTTGCGCCGCGACATTCAACTGGATGTGCGCGTCACCTCCGCCGTTTACGATCCCGGTGCCAATCGCTGGACGGTCGAGACCGACACTGGCGACCGGGTTTCGGCACAGTTCTGCATTATGGCGGTCGGCAACCTGTCGACGCCGCGGGGGCCGGACTTCAAGGGGCTGACGAATTTTCAAGGCGATTGGTATCACAGCGGCCTGTGGCGTAAGGATGGTGTGGATTTCACCGGCAAGCGGGTCGGCGTGATCGGCACCGGCTCGACCGGTATCCAGATCATCCCGCTTGTCGCGAAACAGGCGAAACACCTGCACGTGTTCCAGCGAACGGCGAATTATAGCCTGCCGGCGCGCAACATGCCGCTCCCGGATGAAGAAGTGCGGGCGCACAAGGCGGAGTATGCGGACCGCCGCGCGGCGGCCTATTTCACGCCCTTTGGTATTTCGGGCTATCCGCCACCGGAGAAGGCCGCCGTCGAAGACGAACCCGAGGCGCGCGAGAAGCACTATGCGGCGCGCTGGGCGAAGGGTGGGACGATCAGCTTCCTGTTCGCCTATAAGGATCTGCTGGTGAATCAGGAATCGAATGACACGGCGGCGGATTTCGTGCGCCAGCGCATTCGAGAAACGGTGAAGGATCCGACGGTCGCCGAGCTGCTGGCGCCGAAGGACCATCCGATCGGCACCAAGCGGATCTGCCTCGACACCGACTATTACGAAACCTACAACCGCGACAATGTAACGCTGGTCGATGTACAGAATGCGCCGATCGAGGAAATAACGCCGGATGGCCTGCGGACGAAAACGGGCGACTACGCTCTCGACGCGATCATATTCGCGACCGGCTTCGACGCCATGACCGGGGCGGTCCTCGAGGTCGATATTCGCACCACCGCGGGCCTAACGATGCGGGAAAAGTGGCAGGCGGGACCGAAGACCTATCTCGGCCTGATGGTCGCGGGCTTTCCTAACCTCTTCACTATTACCGGTCCCGGCAGTCCCGGCGTGAAATCGCAGATGATCCTGTCGATCGAACAGCATGTTGACTGGATCGTGGAGTGTATCGAGACATTGCGCGGACGCGGCCTGTCTCGGATTGAGGCGACGGAGGAGGCCGAGGAATTCTGGGTCCAACATGTGAACGACGTTGCCAATTCGACACTCTATCCGCGCGCGAATTCCTGGTATATGGGCGCGAATATTCCCGGCAAGCCGCGCGTCTTCATGCCCTATGTTGGCGGTGTCGACCGGTATACGGCGATATGCAAGGAAGTTGTGGAGAAGGACTACGAAGGGTTCGTGATGACGGAATAACGGCCCGTTAGCCGTCGAAGAGTCCGCGCCAGCCTGTCCAGTCGCCGATCCGGGCCGCCATCATTTCGTAGCCTTGCGCATTCGGGTGGAGCCCATCGGATTTCCGGAGTGCGGCTTCCCATGCCGGGTCGGCGCTTAACGGTGTGAAGAGATCGAGATAGGGCACGCCGAGGTCAGCCGCTTTTGCGACATAAGCACGGTTGTAGTCGTCGATCGCATCGTTCCGGAAGTCATAGATCACGCCCGGCAGGCGGGTAATCGGCATCATCGCTTCGACAACCGGCGTCGGGCCGATCCAGAGAACGGGGCCGAATTCTCCGGCCTTGGGCAGCATTTCGCTGATAATTTCGAGTGAGCGGGCCAGTTCGATCCGCTGCCCATTCATCGCGTCGCTCTTTTCATGGGCGCTGTCGTTGATGCCGATGGCGAAGACCGTGGCACAGGCGAAACTTGGCTTCAGACGCGCCCGGCACTCCGCTTCCCAGCGTTCCGCCACCAACCCCGACGTATCCGCCCGGATGCCGAGATTGTAGACCGTGACGTCGTGGCCGCGCGCCACTTCCGCCTGGCCGGCACGATAAGGCCAGCCCAATAATGTCTCGTCCCCGGTCCCATGGGTGATGCTGTCGCCGACGAAGCCGATGCGTATTTGAACCATGACGAGACACCCGTGCGGTTTCGATCAGTTTAAGGTGTCGGCCAATTTACGGGATTGGCGCTGGGGTCACAAAATGTCGTGTTTGTCCTGGGGGATTGCCGCCGCGCAACGTCGCCCGTGATTAGCCTGCTTGCCGGTCCTGGCGTTGTGTGGAGAGCATTGGTGCGCACACAGCAAGGAACAAGACGAAGGCGATGAACCAGGCAAGCGCGGCGGCCGTCAGCAACGGTGTATACATTTCGCTCCACAGGGCGGACGCTATGCGGAGAAGCGCGGCGAGCGTTACGCAGAGATAGGCGGTCGTAAGAGCCGATCCGGCGTGTAGCGCGCGACCCGTGTGCCCGAGCGTCGTGCGGCTCATCACCGCAAGCGTCATGGTGCCCATTGCCCCCGTTGTGAGCGCGTGGAGTGCGCCGCTCGGCGGGAGGGCGGGCCACCAATGGCTCAGTGCAAGCAGGGCAAGGCCGACCGGAATCCAAAGATAGGCAAGGTGCAAGACCCAGAGAAGCGGCTCCGGATGCGTGTAATAGCCGCGCCAGCGAAGCAGCCGGATGAGGTTCAACACCGCCGCGACAGCGCTAAATCTGGCAGCGAGGGCTGCATCGGGGACGACTGCCCAAACACACAGCGCGATCAGCGTGGCCGCCACGGTCAGCCGGTCAAAAAAACCGAATTGACCGGGGAGGACGCGGGCGCCGCGCTTCGCCAGCCAATTTCGGGTAAAGCTTGGAACAATTCGGCCACCGACCAGGGTAATTAGCATGATGACTATGGCGACCGCAGATCGACGCGCAAATCCATCGGAATCCAGCAGACCGAGGAGTTCGACGTGCATCAGGGCGTTAACAATCAAGAGCAGGCTGATCACGAGGATAATTGGAAGGTTGCGCCAGTTGCGCCCGGCGAGGATCTCCCGCAGCGTAACGGCACACAGCGCGAACAAGAACGAGAGGTCGATCAGTGCCGCCGGCGTTGCACCGATGAGGTCCGAAACCGCGACGGCGGCCCGGCCCGCCAGCCACAACAGGGCAAGACCCAGAAGGGGTGCGCCCTGAAGCGGCAACCGACCCGTCCAATTCGGGATCGCCGTTAGGAGAAACCCCGCGATCGACGCGCTTATATAACCGAACAACATCTCATGTGAATGCCAATCGACCGGACTGAAGGCCGTTGGAAGCACGGTCCAGCCTTGGAGTGTCGCGAAGAAAAGCGCAAGCGTGGCGGCCGCCCAAATGCCCGCCAACAGAAAGAAAGGCCGAAACCCTTGGGCGAGGATCGCCGGGCCATGCGTTGTCCGGTGCCGCGGAATCGGCGTGTGGTTCTGCGTGGTCATTGATCTGTGGTTTCCGTGGTCCCGGTGATGCGGCCGAAATTTGGGTTGAAAACGGAGGCCGCCGCAGCGTGCATGCGAATATTAAATCCGAATTGCATGATGAAAATCCCTTCGCGATGCCGCAAGTCGGCACGTCGCGTATCGTTCTGGGCGATGCTAACCCGGATTGGGGGAAGAATGCAGCGGATAGGTCGTTACCGGTCAAATTTTACCTCTATGTGGATGACGCCGACACGGCCTATTCGCAGTCACTCAGCGCCGGCACGACGCGTTGCGCGGAACCGGAAGACATGTTCTGGCATGACCGAACCGCAGCGGCGAGCGATCCGTATGGCTTCAACTGGACTTTTGCGACGCACCTCCGCGACGTAACCCCAGAGGAAATTACCGAGGCAATGAAGAACATGGGCGGCTGAAGCCGGTCGGTGCCCGCGGGCACCAAGCAGCTGGTAATTCAGCCAGTCCAGTGAATTGTCGCCCGGCTTGAAATCCTTTAGGACATATTAGGGCCGTATCGCGCCATGAATCTCGGAGTTGCGTTTCGCGGCGTCATCGTCATACTTTCTGTCGTCGCGGTGGTGGCGATCGTCTTATTCATCGTGTCGGTCTGGATCGGATTGCATTTGTACCGCAAATATCGGTGTGACAAGATATTCGATCCGGTCATTTACGCTGCCCTTGATCTGCCGGGACAGATCGAGTCGCCGAGTATTCCGCCCAAGACGTAGATTGCGATCGGTCCGGGCCTGTCCCCTTTCAATAATTGCTGTTTCCCGTCGGCGCGTGCTCTTCCGCTAGCGGCAATCCTGGTCTAAACGGAGTGGGGGCCCTGGCGGGCGTCGGACGCCAACGAAGACAAGGATTTTCCATTCATGACAGGCCGGGTGTGCGAAGGATTGCGGGTGCTGGACATCGCGAGTTATATCGCCGGGCCCGTGGCGGGAACGATCATGGCCGATTTCGGCGCTGATGTGATCAAGGTCGAAGCGCCGGGCGGCGATCCCTACCGAACCTACGACCGGGGGCCCGGCATGCCGCGGGCGGAATTCGATTATTCCTGGATGGCGGATAATCGCAGCAAGCGTGGAATCTGCCTCGACCTCAAGCAACCGGCTGGGCAGGAGATCCTGCACAAGCTGGTCGCAGACGCGGATGTGCTGATTACCAATTTCCCGCTGCCGGTGCGGGCAAAGCTGAAACTGCGATACGAAGATTTACGGCCCTACAATCCCCGGCTGATCTATGCGTCCATGACCGCCTATGGGGAGCAGGGGGCGGAGGCTGACAAGGCCGGCTTCGATTCGACGGCGCTTTGGGCGCGCAGCGGCCTGATGGACCTGTTGCGGAGTGCCCCGGAACTCGCACCGACCCGGTCGACGCCGGGCATGGGGGATCATCCGACCGGTGCCTCGCTGTTCGGCGCGATCATGATGGGATTATACCACCGCGAAAGGACCGGCGAGGGGAGCCAGGTCTCGACCTCGCTGGTCGCCAATGGGGCCTGGTGGAATACCTTCTATATCCAGGCGGCGTTGGTGGGCGCGGAGATCCCGCCGCGGCCGCACCGCGATGATTGGTTCAACGCGCTGGCCAATCATTACACCACCCGCGATGGCCGTTGGTTCATTCTGGCGATGGTCAATGAAGACAAGCAGGCGGACAAATTCTTCCACGGAATCGGCCGCGCGGAATTGCTGGCGGACGATCGTTTCAAGACCACGGCGTTGCGCCGGCAAAACGCGCGCGCCCTGATCGCGATTCTGGATGAAGAATTCAAGCAGCGGGATTGGGCGGAGTGGCGGCTTGTTTTGGAACAACACGGCATCACCTTCGGTGTCGTCAATCGGCCGCAGGACGTGGTGGACGACCGGGTCTTCGCCGATGCGGGGGCCGTGATTCCCGTGGGCGACCCGGAGGCGCCGGTGCGGCGAACCGTCGGATCCCCTGTCTTTATGCTTGGCCAGGACAAGGTGTCGCCGCGGCGGCCTCCGGCGGTGGGAGAGCATAACGCCGAGGTATTGTCCGCACTCGGTTATGACGAGTCCGAGATCGAAAGACTGCGGGCGGATGGCGTGGTTCGCAGCGACGCCGACATTAAGGGTGTCGGCCCAGCGCGGTAGCGGCGGCACGAAATCGCGAGGTCGATGCTTGGCCAGCCGGAGGTTGCTGGTGATCACACAATGTTCCGTATGAGGAATCCGCGCCGAGTGTTTGAAAAACTGAATAACTTGTTTTTTGAGGTCCGGAAGATTCAACCGGGGCCTGTTGATCCGTCTCAATACGATGCGCCGCCGATCCAATAAAATTTGTTTCGTGGTCCCTTCAACTTGACAATGTGGGGGGTGCGATGCGCACCGCTCCATGTAATGGAGGAATTCCCATGCAAGCCAAAGATATCATGACGACCACTGTGATTTCGGTGCTACCGGAAACATCCGTCCGCGATATTGCGGGAATCCTTTTGACGCATCGGATCAGTGCCGTACCCGTTGTCGACGCGGATAACCGGGCCGTCGGTATCGTGAGCGAAGGCGACCTGATGCGGCGCGACGAAAATGAGACCGTTGCCCGGCAATCTTGGTGGCTCGAAGCGCTTTTTTCAGCCGACGACAAAGCCGCAGCGTATGTCAAAAGCCACGGCATGATGGCCGGAGAGGTCATGACTCGTGATCTGGTGGCCGTCGCGGAAGATACGCCGGTCGATAAAATCGCGGCGCTGCTTGAGAAACATCACATAAAGCGGGCGCCGGTTCTGCGGGATGGAAAGCTCGTCGGCATTGTGAGCCGCGCCAATTTGCTGCAGGGACTGGCGCGTAGAGGGAGCGCCGAACGGGCGCCCGTTTCGGTAGACGACCGCACGATCCGGGAGTCCTTAATGCAAACGTTGTGCACGGACGTGGGGCTCCGGGCGGGCCGAATTAATGTGCTGGTCGAGGATGGCGCGGTGCAGCTTTGGGGCTTGGTCGAGAGCCGAAATGAAAAAAAAGCGGCACAATTAGCGGCGGAAAATACGCCGGGCGTGAAATCGGTTGAAAACAACCTAGGGCAGGTGCCGGGGTGGGTGTCGGCAAACTGAGACGCGCTTGGTCGTACGTTGGCCTTGGTGTTTGTTGAATGATTTAATAAATTCATATACATAGACACCGTCAAGGTTTAATCGGGCAGGGGCGCTGCATGAGCAATCAGGACGAAGACGGTTATTTTCCTATTTGCCTGGTTTGCGGGAAGGGCAGAATTGGTCCTGCCGTGTGTCTCGATCCAACGTGTCACGCCGCCCATGAAGGGCAGGTCATCGGCAGTGCGCGCGAAAGATATGTCGAGATGGATGGCCACGCATGGCAATTCTGCCAACTGTGTGACCATGGTATTTTGTCGGATGGAGGAGCCTTTGGCACCTATGCGGTTTGTGTCGAGTGCTGGAACGCCGCCGTGCGGCGCGGGGACCGGCCACCATCGGCGCCAATTGTTGAAGCTGAAAAGAAGTGATCGCGCCGTTTCGGGTCCTTGACGTGAATGCGCCTCCGGCGTTGTAGCGGATTGCAGTATTTGTGCCCGTTGGGTTGTACGGAAATGGCTAAATAGCGACAGGCTAATTCGAATATAGATCTATGTAAGTTTGTTATTTTTAATGTAAGGGATAACAGTGATTTGCATTAACGAAGTAATAAAATAGTATTTTCAAGAATAATTTATGGGTTTGTTTTAACAAAAGCGGCCGCTTTAGCGGTATTTATGATTTACATATTCTGCAAGGACGAAGTTATCAGGATGGTGACTGTCGACCGCGTCGAGGTCTTGGCGACCGGATCGGAATGGCGGAAGTCAAAGCAGAAGCTTTTGGGCGTGCTGGAATCTGGCCAGCACGCGGAGGTATCCGGCTGCCATAAATCGAAATCGGGAACGGTACCGCGGATTCGCTCCGGTTCGAAAAACTTCGGATAGGTTGTCGAGCGGCGATAGATGCTTGAACGAGGGTCGGTCTCGAGCGCCTCTTTGTTGTCGCCGCGCAGCATTGTGCTGTCCCTGCGCCGGCAAGTTGCGATGGATGTCGAGGTATTACTGATTGCAGATCGGTCGTGCTCGGGTACGGGGCTGGGTTACATCATCTCTCTTGCCGATATAGACTGCCGTGTAGAAGCTCGGTTTTTGCCGGACGTCGCCGGCACCGGTCGACCGGGTGCCGAGATAGGAGATCGATCGATGGATGGCAGCACGCGGAACACGCGCACGGTGCGTGTCTATAACCCCGCCGCCGAAGAAACGGACAACCAGGATTCTCCGGCCCGCCGCTTTGATAGCCTCGATGGTAAGGTCATTGGCCTGCTTAACAACACCAAGGACCGTACAGAAATCATCTTTGAAGTGGTGGAGGCGCGCCTCAAGGAACGTTTCCCCGGTGTCGAGGTGCGGCATTACCGGAAAGAAAGCGTCAGCGGCGCGCGGCCGGAGATGTTCGCGGCGATCAAGAGCGACTGCGATGGAGTGGTTACTGCCCTCGGGGATTGAGGGTCATGCACGTCGTGGAGTGTCCATGACAGCATGACGTTCGAACGGGAAGGAATTGCGACCGGCACTATCGTCACCACGGTGTTTGCCGAATACGGCCGGCTGCTGACCAAGTTGCAAAGCATGGAGACATTGCCGCTGATCGTCATTCCGCATCCTATTTCGGCGCGGCCCGTCGATGAAGTGCGCGGTGTCGCGCGTGACGCGTCCGACGCGATCGTCGATTCACTGCTCAACCCGGCTTAGCATCGGCATGGCAGGCCCCCGGGACAGCGACGGGAAGTTTCTCGAGCTTCCGGACTCGCCTTATGCGGTTTATGAGCATTTCTGTGCAAACGGTTGGACCGATGGACTTCCCATCATCCCGCCGACCGAGGATTTGGTGGGAGAGACCTTGCGCTACACCGATCGTGCGCCGGAGGAGACCGTCGTTGAACTGCCGCCCAAGGGGGGCGCGGCGACGGTTGAGAAGATCGCCGTTAGCGCGGTCATGGCGGGCTGCAAGCCGGAATTTTTGCCGGTGCTCATCGCGGCGACCGAAGCGGTGGCCGAACCGCAATATAATCTCTATGGCCGGCAGACCACGACGCATCCCGGCGCCCATCTGATCATCATAAACGGGCCGGTCCGGCACGAGCTTGACGTCAACTGCCATCGGAACGTCCTCGGCCAGGGTTTTCGCGCCAACGCCACGATCGGCAGGGCGCTTCGGCTACTGTTGATCAATGTCGGCGGCGGCGTGCCCGGCGTGACCGATATGGCAACCCATGGCCATCCCGGGAAATACAGCTATTGCCTCGGCGAGGATGAAGAGGGCAGTCCCTGGACGCCGCTGCACGGGGACCGCGGTTTCGATCCCGGTACCAGTACCGTCACGCTCTATTGCGGCGAGGCGCCGCACAATGTGAACGACCTGGTGAGCGAGACACCGGAATTATATCTCGGCAGCGGCGCGTCGGCGATGGCGCATCTCGGCGCGAACAGCCTCTACCGCAGCGGCCTGGAAAGCGAGCAGATGCTGCTGATGACCGCCGAATCCGCAAATTGGCTTGACGAGCGCGGCTGGAGCAAAGCGGATGTTCGGCGCTATCTGTTCGAAACCGCGCGCCAGCCGGTCGGCAAGCTGCGTAATCGCGGCGGTTGGGGAACCACACCGATGGCAGCGTGTGTCGATCTCGACGATGACGATTGCATGGCGCCGATCGTCTCCAAGCCGGAGGACATCTTGATCGTGATTGCCGGCGGTCCCGGCCGCCACATGAACGCGATTCTTAACGCCAGCTATAATCTCAGCGTCACCAAACCGATCCTGCGGAAAGACGGCGCGCCGCTTGGCGCCGTGCGGGACTTACTGAACTAGCGACCAACCAGAACGTCCGGGCTCTGAATAATCGGATCGGGCTCACTGCATAAAGGATGATATCCATGGCGAAATTGCGACACGTGGCGATTACCGTACCGGATCCGGAAGCGACCGCGGCCTTCTATCAAAAATCCTTCGAAATGGAGCGGGTTTACGAGTCGAAATTCGGCGTCCTGCTGTCCGACGGGACGGTCAGCCTCGCAATCCTGAACTTCCCCGACGACAAGACCGCAGGGGATGAGCGGGGAAAGGACTTCTTCGGACTGCATCATATCGGTTTTGTCGTCGACGATCTGGAGGAAGCCGGCAAAGCCGTCACGGACAACGGCGCGAAATATCACATGCGCATTCCCAGCCGGGAGCACTCCGATACGGAGCAGAAGTATCGCGATCCCAACGGCGTGGTGTTCGACCTCGTGAACGAGAACTATGCGACCAAGGTCTGGAAGGCGAAGGCTTGATCGTTCGGGTTTAGGATTGCCGCTTATTCCGGATCCCTTTTGAGCGCGAAGGTTAGTTCGAGAAGCACCGGCGACTGGCGAGGCAGGCGGGAGACGCCGATAACCGAGCGGGGATGCCGGCCCGCCTCGCCGTACAGCGCGATCAGCAGTCCCGACGCTGCATCGGCGATATCGGAGATTTGCTCGAAACCCTCGGCGGCGGCGACATAGCAGTCCATGCGTAAGACACGCTCCACTTTGTCGACCCCGCCGGCCTTGGCGTGGATCCAGGAAAGCGCTTGTTCGACACAAACGCGGGCGGCTTCCTGGGCGAGCTCTAGCGAAACCTCATCGCCGGCCTTGCCGACCGCGATCAATCCGCCCGGGCGTTTGGGAATTTGCCCCGCCATATAGGCGACCCGGTTGTGTATCGAAAGCGGGATATAGTCATAGACGGTGGTTTCCGGGTCAGGCAGGTCAATGCCCAAGTCGCGTAGGCGTTTCAGCACCGTGTCGGCGGATGGCGATGGCATTTCGACGTTTCCTTACTTATTGATCCGTTTGACCGGGCAAGAGCCGGCGGATGGCTTAGTGGCTTCGGATTTCCGGTGTCGCGTCTATTCCTCGCCGCCCGGAATGGCGCCGTCGGCCCGAAGCGCCGCGATATCTCGGTTGGTATAGCCGAAGCGGCGCAGGATTTCGGCCGATTGCTGACCGAGCGCCGGCGCCGGGGCAGGCTTGGCCGCTGGCGTGCGCGAAAGCCGCATCGGCGTCCCGACCACTTGGATGGACCCGGCCAGCGGATGCGCCACTTCGTAGATCAACCCGCGCGCCTCGACTTCGGGGCTGGTGAGCGCTTCGCCGACCTCACGCACCGCACCCGCCGGCACGCCGGCCTTGCGGAACTTGCGAACCCAATTTGCCCTCGTGTCACGACGCAATATTGCGCCGAGCAGCTCGCGGGTTTTCGCGCGGTGCTGCATGCGGTCGGCGTTGGTGGCGAAGCGCGGATCGTCGAGCAAATCGGGGCGTTCAATCACGTCTTTGCAGAACCGTTCCCATTGGCGCTCATTGCCGATAATCAGCGAGATCAGACCGTCCTTTGCGTCGAACAGGCAGACTGGTTCGAGGAAGTGATGGCTGTTGCCGACCCGCTCGGCGTTGTCCCCGGTGATGAAATATCGTTGCGCGAGATTGGCGGTCATTGCCACGGTGGTGTCCAGCAGCGCGATATCGATGAACTGGCCCATCCCGTCGCGGCCACGCACGTGCAGGGCCGCGAGGATCGCCTGTGAGGCATACATGCCGGCAAACATATCGCCGTAGGAGACGCCGGTGCGCAAAGGGGCGCCGCCGGGTTCGCCGTTATACGACATCATGCCGCTCTCGGCTTGCGCCACCGGATCGTAGCCGGGCAGGTCCCGATACGGACTGTCGTGGCCGTAACCCGAGATCGAGCAATAGATGAGACCCGGATTGAGCACGTGCAGGGAGTCGTAATCGAGACCGCGGCGTTGCATGACGCCGGGCCGAAAATTTTCAATCAGAATATCCACACCGGCTGCCAATTTTTTGGCCACCGCGCATCCCGATGGCGTTGAAAAATCGAGCGCAAGGCTGAGCTTGTTTCGGTTCACGAATGGAAAATACGCGGACTCGCCGTGCAGCGCTTCCACCCGTTCGAAATTGCGGGAATCGTCTCCCCCTTTGGGGGTTTCGATCTTGATGATTTCGGCGCCGAGATCGGCAAGGTTGAGCGTCGCCCACGGACCCGCAAGCACGTGGCTGAAATCAAGCACCTTAATACCGTCGAGTGGGGGCGGCGCTGCCTTGGACGGTTCGCTGGGATTGGTCATGCGCGCTCTTTCGGATTGGCTGTTGATCGGCAAAGTTTCAAATGCCATTGCTGCCAGATCATAGCGCATTGCGCGTGGGATCAAGGGTGTCCCATACCTGGCTTGTTCCCAACCCTGGCTTTGAAATTTTCGGTATTGCGGAAGTACGCCCGCCACGCGACGAAAACACGGATGCGCAATGGGTTAGAGCTGCACGGTGTCCTGTCGCTTATCAGGCCCGTCGAAAGGCAGATCCTGTCGCCGGCGATCCGGACCGAAATAGTTGGGTGCCCGGATAAAGGGGCGGGGGGACTCGATGATGCTGGCAATGCGCGCATACATGTCTTCGGCCTTGAGCGGCTTTGCGAGAATTTCGTGCACGCCCGCGTCGCGCGCCGCTTCTATCTTTGCGCGGTCGGTGAAAGCGGTGCAGAGGATGATCGGAACATAGGTATTTGAACCTGCCTTCGGATCCCGCATTTTTCGGATTAGTTCAAGGCCGCTCATGCCGGGCATTTGCCAATCGCAGACAACGATGTCCGGCGTTTTGTCGCGCAGCACCCTGAGGGCGGATTCACCGTCCGGCACGATCGCGATGTTGATTGACGGCACGCCGATCGATCTCAGCAACTCCCGCAGAATTCGCTGCATGAATGCACCGTCTTCTACGACGAGTATCTGCAGCCGGGAAAGATCATATGGCATTGGATAACTTACTTGTCCGGGGTGTCTACCCGTGTTGTTGATTCATTGATTGGGGGATTCTGCACAGTTTGTCTCCGGAAGTCGATACGCGGACTACCGCGCTCCGATCCCGATGCATACAGCGGGCCGGCAGGCGAAAAAAAAGGGTCCCGAGATGTGACACATCGGGACCCTGAAATCGCAAGTGAAGGGTATTTCCTATTGGGGAGTAGGATGTGACTATCGCTGTTATCCATGGCGACAATTTGATCGGGCACGGGCGATACCGGGGAGATTTTGTGGCAATTTTACGACGGGAACACTCATCGCCCGCAACCTTGAAGAAACAGTTGCCGCACTTTTGTCCGGACGACGCCTGATGATAGTATCGCATCTGTTGGTCGTTCGCGTCGGTCGATCGGCCGTTTTGTTTGTGGAAAATAGGAGCCGCCATGCTGCTGGCACGGTCCACGCCCGAGGCCCGGACTCATCAACGGATCGTTCATGTGAACGGCCATGATTATGTGTTGAGTGAATTTATCGGCACGGCGCCGACGCGCGGCCGGTACGTTGCCGGTAACGAGGCCAATGCCAACGATCTGCCGCAAGGATTCCTGGTCGAACAGCCGCCCGGCAGCGTGACGCCGCCGCATTTTCACAACACCAATCAGTTTCAGGTCTTCGTGGGCGGCAGCGGACAAATGGGCAAGAAAGAGGCCTTTCCCGTGACCGTTCACTATGCGGGCGGCAATACACCATACGGACCGATTGCCGCCGGAGCAGATGGTGTGCAGTACTTCACCCTGCGCCAGCTTTGGGATTCCGGGGCGAAATATATGCCGGAGTCCCGCGACATACTGCCGGATGGGCCACGCCGCCACCGGCTTTCGGACGAAGTGTCGGTGAGCGATGCCGGTACGCTGCGGAACCGCGGTAAGGCCGCGTTGGAAACCGTCATGGAAGCGGATGCGGACGGGCTTGTCGCCTACATCCTGCGGGTTGGCGGCGGGCAGGCCGCGCAGTGCCCCGATCCGTCTTCGGGCGGCGGCCAGTATCATGTCGTGGTGAAAGGAACGTTGATCCACGACGATGTGGCGATGCCGGAGCTATCCTGCCGCTACGTCACCCCCGATGAACCCGCGCCGCGGGCGGTGGCGGGGGAGGACGGCTTGGAAATGCTGATCCTTCAATTCCCGCGCGGCTAAGCGGCGGGGGCACTAGTTCGCTGCTTCGACCACGGCACTGCGCCGATCGAGCAGGGCTACGACGACACCGACTAAAATCAGCACGGCGGCCCAGATCGCCAGTTCGCCGTTGGTGACGTCGATGATCTTGTTTCCCGGCATGGCGAGCGCGATTCCGCCGATGCCGATAAGCGCACGACCGATCAATCCGGCCGGCCGGTTGCTCATCCATCCGACGAAAACCAAAAAGCCCTGTAACGCGCCTGCGACAAAGACGATGCCGACCATAGCCTGCGCGAACAGAAACAGGGTCATTTCGATCGGTCCGCGCCAGATAAAGGCCGGGTCGAAAACGAAGAAGAAGGGAATGAAATAGATGATGCTACCGAGCCGCATCGCCTCCAGCCCGGTCTTGATCGGCGGGGCCTTGGCGATGGGGGCGGCCGCATAGGCGCCCAGCGCCACGGGCGGTGTAATGAAACTCAACATACCCCAGTAGAAAATGAACATATGCACGGCCATGGGGTCCAGTCCGCCCTTGATCAGGGCGGGGGCGAGCGCGATGGCGAGGAAGACGTACGCCGCGGTGACGGTCATGCCGATGCCGAGAATGAAGCTGGTGAAGGCGCCCATCAGCAGCAGGATGATCGTCGAGCCGCCGGCCAATTGTAGCAGGTCGCTGGCGAGGTTGCCGATCTTGCCAGTGATGATCAGCGCGCCCACGATAATCCCGATCCCGGCCAGCAGGGCGGCGAGTTCGGCGAACAGCTTGCCGACCGATTCGATGAAGGTCCAGAAATCGGCCTTGGTCCAGCGATGATAGGGAAAGACCTGGTTCAGGATCAGCAGCAGAACGGTGGCGAAGTAGGGGGCGATGGTTTCCTGGTTCAGGAAAACGAGCATCCAGATGAGCAGGACGAAGACGGCGATGAAGTACCAGCCTTCTTTCAGGGTCTGCTTCAGATTCGGCATTTCCTCCGGCGGCAGGCCTTTCAGGTCGTTGCGCGCCGAGTAGGCATCGATCTGCATGAACAGGCCAAAGAAATACATGACCGATGGAATGACGGCCGCAATGGCGACGTCGCGATAAGGAACCTCCAGGAACAGGGCCATCACGAAGGCGGTGGCGCCCATGATCGGCGGCATCAGCACGCCGCCGGTCGACGCGCAGGTTTCGACCCCACCGGCATAGGCCGGTCGGAAACCGACCCGCTTCATGGTGGGGATCGTCATTACGCCGGTGGTCAGCACGTTGGTGATGACGCTGCCACTCATCGAGCCCATCAGCCCGCTTGCGAAAATTGCTACCTTGGCAGGGCCGCCCCGAACGTGCCCCAGTAGCGAAAAGGCGAGGTTGAGGAAGAAGCTTCCGCCGCCGGTATGCTGCAGGGCGACGCCGAAAATCAGAAACCCGATAACGAGCGTGCCAAATGCCCGCATCGGAATGCCGAAGATGGCCTCGGTGCTCATGACCATGCGGTTGCCGATTTCCGTCCATTCCGGCGAGGACGCGAGCAGTATTCCGGGCAATTGATCGGCGAAGAAAGGATAGATCGAGAAGAGCATGACGATGCTGGCGATCGGCAGGCCGCCCGCGCGCCGGGTTGCGTCGATCACCAGCGCCCAGAGGACATAGGTGAGATACCTGGCTTCGCTCGCGTCGTCGGGTACTTCATATTCCCAGCCTTCGTCGAGAATGCGGCCGCCGTAATAGACGAAGTAGAGCGAAACGCCGGCGGTCACGACAAACAGCACGAGATCGTACCACGGGACGCTGTCTTTGGGCGCTCGTTTGTGGGCCGGCCAGAAGATGAACACCAATGGCAGCAGAAGAAACAGTAGCCAGAAGAGATATTGTTCCGGCAGGAGATTGAAACTGAAACCGACCGCCTGGCTGAATTTCAGCGGGATGCCACCGAGAAATCCGGCATCGGAAAACATGCTTCCGACGTTAAAAAGCTGATAGGCGGACAACACAATCGCCAGACACGAGGCAATCAACAGGATTTTGTGCCATAGGCCAGGGAGTTGGCGGTGGCGGGCAATCTCCGCCACCGCGTCTTTTCCCTCGGGCGCCCGGATGCTCATGGGCGTATGCCGTTCGCCGGACTCGCGATCAGTTAAAGATTACGGGCAGGTTTGCCGCCCGTAATCCAGCCGCGCGCGCCTTCAACCAACCCGCCTGGAAGTCAGCGGCCGGTTTGGCTTTATAGGCCATCCATGTTTTCGCCAAGACGCCCTGGCGTTTCATCAGCGTGTCGTTGTGCGCTTGTGCGGCTTCGGTCCAAAGGCCGATTTCTTTCCAATATTTGACCGCACCCGGATGCCACGGAACGACCCACTGGAAGTTTTGCCGGTCTTTATGCCAGCCATCGACACCGGGCGCCGTGCCCTTGAAGTCGTCGTGGCTTTCATTGATGCCTTTCACCAGGTTGTAGACATTATCGGACGAGAAATCGTTGTTGGTGACCAGCACCGGATAGAAATATCCCGATCCGGTCCACGGCTTTTCCTTCGAAACGGTTGCGCCGATGGTGGCCATATGCGGTTGCGCCCAAGGAGCAATTCCGTTCATCCGGCCCCATGCGGTCTTATCCTTGTGGTTCATCTGCGGAAAGATCAGCCCGCGCGGGGATGCTTCGATGCGCTTCGCGTGGGGCGACACCGTGGACATAACGCCGGCGTCCACCTGCCCATTAATGATGCCGTTGATCGAATCTTTCCAGCCGCCGAATTCGACTTTCTTCACGTCTTTCCAGGTCAATCCGCCATAGGCAAGGAAGGACGCCGCGTTCTGGTTGAGCGCCGGTGCGCCGCGGACCCATGCGACGCGCTTGCCCTTCAGGTCGCTATACGCCTTGGTGCCCGAATCTTTGGCAACGCCGAGGCCGATACCTGCGCCACCGATCGAGGCCATCGCCATGCTGATCGCTTGCGGACCCCAATTTTCCTTGCCGAACATGAAGACGCCTTCATGGGCGAAGTAAAACGCGATGCCGCAGGAACAGAAATCGGCCTTGCGGGCCTTTAGCGGCAGCATCCGGGCGACATCGTTCTTGCCCGTTTTGATATTGAGCTGCATGCCGTATTTCTTTTTCAGCACGTTGCCGATAGCGACCGATTGTTGATAACCGGTCGAAGTCGTCCCATAGGCTGTCCAGGTCATCTGTTTTGGCAGCTTGATTTCGCCCGCGCCGGCGGCGCTGATGCCGAGAAGCGCGCTTGCGCTAATAGCGATTCCGACCGATGCCGAAGCGACGATCGCTTTAGTGAATTTGGGTTTCATGGTGCCTCCCTGTATTCGGCTGGTTGTAACGCCATTTCCATGACGGTCCGGCCGGATTTGCTTTGCCGCGTCGCTGTTTGGCGCTTTTTTGCCATAACGTCCGCGTCCTTCGGATCGAACCGAAAGGAAATTACAATGATGATTGGGAATAAGGCGGCGAACTGTCAACCGAAAGGTTGCATCGAGGTCACGCGATTCGGCCCGGCCGCATGGCGATTGCGGCGCAACCGGTCAGGAGACTTTTGTTTCGTAGACCTTGCTGCCGTCACTTTCGACGCCGACTAAGCTGACGTCATAGCCCCAAAGCACGCGCACATGCTTCAGGACTTCGTCGCGCATCTTCTCGGAGAGCGGGATCTTGTTGGTCATCGTGTGCTGCAACCGCAATTCACGGTTGCCGCGCAGGTCGGCATCGATGATCTGAATATCGGGTTCTATGGTACCGATATCGTAGGATTCCGCGAGCGTTTCCCGGACCCTTCGATAGCCCGCGTCGTTGTGAATCGCGGTTACCATGTAATGCGGGTCATTGGACTCGTCCGCCAGGGTGAACAGGCGCAATTGCCGGATCATGTTCGGGCTCAGGAATTGCCGGATAAAGGATTCATCGCGATAGTTGGCCCAGGCGTCGCGCAGCACCTCCTGCCAATTGCCGCGTCCTGCAATCTCCGGGAACCATTCTTCATCCTCGGGTTTCGGTTCCGTGCAGATGCGCTTGATATCCTGCATCATTCCGAATCCCAAGGCATAGGGGTTTGCGCCCCGATAACCGGGTTGGTCGAATTCCGGCTGATAGACCACGCTGGAATGGCTGTGCAGGACCTCCAGCATCGCGCCCTCGGTGATCAGCCCTTTATCGAACAAGCGGTTCAGGATGTAGTGGTGCACGAAGGTGGCGCAGCCTTCATTCATCACTTTGGTTTGTTTCTGCGGGTAAAAATATTGCGCCACATACCCGACGATGCCGAGAAGTTGCCGCTGCCATGGCAGGAGTACCGGGCTGTGGCGTTCGATGAAGTAGAGCAGGTTTTCTTCCGGCAGCTTCAGTTCGCGCATGCGCTCCGAGGCATCCTCCTCGGCGGCGTCCGGCGCCTCCTCCGGTTTGGCGGTCGGCACGGTGCGCCACAGGTCATTGAAGGATTTTTCCTCATAGTCCCGGTGTTCTTGTTCGCGGGCGGCGCGTTCCTTTTTGGTCAACTCTCGTGGGCGTGGGTATCGCGAGACGGCGTGATCCATCAACGCGTGCGCCGCATCGAGGATCTCTTCGACCGCGGCGATGCCGAACTCCTCTTCGCAGCGCGCGACAAATTTTTTGGTGTAGTCGAGATAGTCGAGAACGCCTTCGGCATCGGTCCATTGTTGAAACAGATAATTGTTCTTGAAGAAATGATTGTGGCCGAATGCAGCATGCGCCATCACCAGCGTTTGGATCGGCATGCTGTTTTGTTCCATGTTGTAGCTGATGCAGGGATTGGAGTTGATGACGATCTCATAGGCCAATCCCGAAAAGCCTTTGCGATAGGATTTTTCCTCCTGCACGAAGTGCTTGCCGAACGACCAATGGTGATACATCAACGGCATGCCGACCGATGAATGCGCGTCCAGCATCTGTTCGGCGGAAATGATTTCGATTTGATTCGGGTAGGTATCGAGGCCCAATTCCTCCAACGCGATTTCCTCGATCGCATTGTAGGTTTTGTCGAGTATATCGAAGGTCCATTCGGTACCCTCGAACAGGGGCTTGGTCGCGAGTTCTGCCGACATTATGCCTCCGCTCCGGTGGTCCTGGTCATCCGTCGACCATCAAGTCGCCGCCGGCTGCTTGGTAAACAACTCCCGGAAGACAGGATAGATATCACCCGGCCTGGCGATATGCTTCATTTCGAAGTTCGGCCAGTTTTCCTTCACCGCCCGATAGGATTGCCACAGCTCTGCGCCGACGGATGTCGTCTGGAACATATCGAGTTCGCGCTCGTCCACAATCTCCACATAGGCGAAATACTGGCAAAGCGGCATGATTTCCTTGCCCAGCATATTGATGCATTTGTCGCCGTCGTCGGGAAAATTGTCGCCGTCCGACGCCTGGGCGGCATAGATGTTCCAGCTATCGGCCGGGTAACGGTCCTTTTGCACCTTGAGCATTTCGGTCAGCGCGGTGCTCACGACCGTACCGCCGCTCTCACGGCTGTAAAAGAACGTCTCTTCGTCGACTTCGCTGGCTTCATGGGTATGACGGATGAAGACGATGTCGGTTTGCTCATAGCGGCGCTTGAGGAAAAGGTGCAGCAGGATGAAGAAGCGTTTCGCCAATTCCTTTTCGCGTTCGCCCATCGACCCCGATACGTCCATCAGGCAGAACATGACCGCTTTGGTATTCGGCCGCGGCCGCTTTTCAAGCCGCTTATAGCGGATGTCCACCGGGTCGAGATAGGGGATGCCGCGGCGCGAGACGAACAGCTCGTGCCATTTCTGTTTCAGCAGATCGAGCCGGACCAGATCGTGATCCGACTGCGGACCGTGCAGCTCGATGTCGTTGATTTCAACTTCCAGATCGTTGATATCGGTATTGCTGGGCCGCTGCAGCGCAATCCGGCGCCCGAAACTGTTCCGGATGGTGCGTCGGACCGAAATCTGATTCGGCGTGCCGGTGAGGCTGAACCCCGCGCGCTGGTATGAGAAGGACTTGATTTCGCGCAAATCCTTTTTGACCAAATCCGGCAGTTCGAGATCTTCGAAATAAATATCGAGGAATTCTTCACGCGAGAGCTCGAAGGTGAATTCGTCTTCGCCTTCGCCGGCATCGGACGCCTTCTTGCCGCCATCGCCTCCGCCGCCCTGCTGCGGTTTTTCGATCTTGTCGCCGGTGTTGAAGTCCTTGTTGCCGGAAAAGACCCGTTTGCGGAAACCGCCATCGCGCGAATTCTGAAAGCGAGGTTCGTTGATCCCCTTGGTCGGGATCGAGATGGTCTCGCCCTCGTCGACATTCGTAATGCTGCGGCCTTTTATCGAATCGTCGACGACCTTCTTGATCTGCTCCCGCGCCCGGCGCATGAACTTTTGCCGGTTGCCGAGGTTCTTGTCCTTCGGATTCAGACGGCGATCGACGAAATGTCGCATGACGATTACAAGGCCGGCGTCAGCCGGCCTTGTTGACCCGCATGTACCACTCGACGAGGCGACGCACCTGGCGTTCAGTATAGCCGCGGCCCGTCATGCGCCGGACAAACTCATTGTGCTTGCCGTCCGACTCGGAGTCCTGCTTGGTCCCGAAACTGATCACCGGCAGCAGGTCTTCGACATTGCTGAACATGCGTTTCTCGATGACTTCGCGCAGTTTCTCGTAACTCGTCCAGTCCGGGTTCTTGCCGTCATTCTTGGCCCGCGCGCGCAATGCGAACTTGACCACTTCGTTGCGGAAATCCTTGGCGTTGGTGACGCCGGCCGGCTTCTCGATCTTGGACAGCTCTTCCTCGAGAATTTCCCGGTCGAACATCTGACCGGTGTCGGGATCCTTGAAGGATTGCTCTTCGATCCAGGCGTCGGCATAGGTGATGTAGCGGTCGAACAAATTCTGACCGTATTCGGTATACGATTCGAGATAGGCCTTCTGAATTTCGTTGCCGATGAATTCGGCGTATTTCGGCGCCAAATCGGTTTTGATGAATTCCAGATACGCGTTCTGCTGGTCTTCCGGGAATTGCTCGCGCTTTACCGAATTTTCAATGATGTACATCAGATGCACAGGATCGGCCGCGACTTCTTCAGTGTCGTAGTTGAAGGTTTCCGACAGGACCTTAAAGGCGAACCGGGTGCTTACGCCCGTCATGCCCTCATCGACACCGGCGGTGTCGCGGTATTCCTGCATCGTCTTCACTTGCGGACCCGTATCTTTCAGGTTCTCGCCGTCATAGATCCGCATCTTAGTGTGGAGATTTGAATTTTCGTGTTCCTTGAGGCGCGTCAAGACGCTGAAGCGGGCCAGTGTCTTGAGCGTTTCGGGGGCGCACGAAGATTTGGACAATTCGCTTTCGCGCAGCAGTTTTTCGTAGATCTGGGTTTCTTCGGTAACCCGGAGGCAATACGGAACCTTAACCACGCAAAGCCGGTCTAGGAACGCTTCATTGTTCTTGTTCTGCTTGAACTGCTGCCATTCGGATTCGTTTGAATGGGCCAGGATGATGCCCTGATACGGAATGCCACCGAGCGATTCGGTGCCGATATAGTTGCCTTCCTGTGTCGCGGTAAGCAGCGGATGCAGCACCTTGATCGGCGCCTTGAACATTTCGACGAATTCTAGCAATCCCTGCGTCGTCCGGTTCAGGCTGCCCGAATAGCTGTAGGCGTCCGGGTCGTGTTGGCTGAAATGTTCGAGCTTGCGGATGTCCACCTTGCCGACGAGCGAGGAGATATCCTGATTGTTCTCATCGCCTGGTTCCGTTTTGGCGATGCAGATTTGCCGCAGCTTGGACGGCATCAGGCGGACCACCGAGAACCGGCTTAGGTCGCCGTCGAACTCGTCCAGCCGCTTGATTGCCCAAGGGGACGCCAAGCCGGTGAGCCGGCGCTGGGGGATGCCGTATTTGTCCTCGAGCAGATCGCCCATGCGATCCGGGTTGAACATACCGAGCGGTGATTCAAAAACCGGGCTGATTTCTTCACCTGCCTTCAAGACATAGACAGGGGAAAGCTCCATGAGCTGTTTGAGGCGCTCGGCAAGCGTCGATTTGCCGCCGCCGACGGGACCCAGCAGATAGAGTATCTGCTTCCGTTCCTCGAGGCCCTGCGCGGCATAACGGAAATAGCCCACGATCCGTTCGATCGTGTCTTCCATGCCGTAAAATTCGCTGAATGCGGGGTACCGCTTGATCGTGCGGTTCATACAGATGCGGCCAAGCCGCGGGTCGGTACTGGTGTCGATCAATTCAGGCTCACCAATTGCCGCGACCATTCGCTCTGCGGCGCTGGCAAACATGGCAGGATTATCTCGGCAGCTCAGAAGATAGTCTTGCAAGCCGATATCCTCTTGCCTTTCCCGTGCATAGACTTCGGAAAAAACATCGAAGAGATCCATAGCGGTCACCTTTCCGACTAGTTGATCGTATTTACGTTCTCGTGTGCACCTGCATCGTCAGTTCTCCCGTGGATTTTTTTGGTTGTGCGTTCCGTTGTATGACGAAGCCTAAGCCTAATTTAATTAAGATTAGCTTACCCATTCGACAATGTTAGCCAAACTTTTCATTTCTATTTAGCAGTATTGGTAAGACTAACACACAATTATGTGAAAGACTCTGCAAAGTCTTCAAGACCGAAATTTGAACCCGGCGCCGAATCGGCGTTCGACAATTCGGCATAACCTTTTCCAAACGCGACTCAAAATTCCTCTACCGCGTCTGCGACAACATGTCGCCATTCTGTAACACTCATGTGCATCATCGTTTGGTTTTTAAAGTGATGTTTTGCGAATCGCTTTGCGCGACGCGCTGTATCGCGTTCACCGCAACGTGAACCGGGCTTATTGCCGGCGCATTATTCCGGCGCCGAAATAGTTGCGCTTCCCTGACCTAATTACAGGCCGCGCGTCCGAATTATCTCAATAAAATAGTTTCGGCAGCCATAGCGCGATCTGCGGGTACACCACGATCAGGACAATCATGACGAACATGGAGGCAACAAAAGGCAGCGTGCCGATTATCACGTCGTTCATCGTGCCGCGTTGCCGGACGCCTTGCACTACGTAAAGATTTACGCCGATCGGCGGGGTAATCAAGGCGGCTTCCAAAAGCACCGTCAGCAGGATGCCGAACCAGATTTTGACCGTGTGATCGTCGCCAATGCCAAGGTCGAGCGAAGCGACGATCGGGACGATCAACGGCGCCGTAGTAATCAGCATGGAGAATGTCTCCATGAAGCAGCCCAGGATCAGATAAAATAGGATGATGACCATCAGGGTGTTGTAGGGCCCCAACCCCAACCCCTTGATGAACCCGGTCAGCAGGGCGGTCATGCCGGTTACCGCGAGGACGAAATTCAGGAAGATTGCCGCCAGGATGATCAGCATGACCATTGCCGTCGTCGTCATCGTGCCTTCAATCGCGGACCGCAGCATGTCGACCTTGAGCGTGCCGTAATAGGCGGCGAGTCCAAGCGCGGCGATCACGCCGAGCGATGCCGCTTCGGTCGGCGTCGCGAGGCCGGCGTAGATCGAGCCGACGACGACGGCAAAAATGCACATCGGCGGAAGCAGGTCGGGCAGCACGCCGAACCGCTTTTTCCAGCTTGTCGCGATTGGCTCGCCGCCCCATTCCGGTTTCCACAAGCAGCCGGCGATGACCGTCAGCATGAACAGCGACGACAGGATGATGCCGGGCACAAGACCGGCCAGATAGAGTTGCGGCACCGAGGTGTCGGTCAGCAGGCCATAGATGATCAGGTTGATCGATGGCGGAATCAGAATCCCGAGCGTTCCCCCGGCGGCGAGCGTGCCGACGAACAGGCGTTCGTTATAACCGCGGCGGTCGATTTCCGGCAGGGCGACCGTGCTGACGGTCGCCGCCGTCGCCACGCTGGAGCCCGAGGTCGCGGCGAACATGGCGCAGGAGCCGATATTGGAATGCATCAGCCCGCCGGGCAGCCAGGACAGCCACTGCGCCAAAGCGTCGTACATGCGCTGCGTAATACCGGATCGCAGCAGGATTTCACCGAGCAGGATGAACATGGGAATTGCGACGAGGATCGAATCGGCGCCGTATTGCCAGAAGGATTCACCGATGGCCCGGGTCACCGGCATCGGCGAATACACATCGGCGAGGATCAGGCTCAAGATACCGAGAACCGCGGCGACCGGCACGCTCAGTGCAATCAGCACGAGCAGAATAATAAGGGTGTTGGCGAGCATTTCAGCGGTCCTTGCCGGGCGTGGGTCCGTCGGTCGTCACATCGATATGCAGGGACCGCAATTCTTCCTCGAGTTCTTCCTGTTGGGTACGGGCGCCGGCGACATTACTCACCGTGGCTAAATCGCCGACGGTCAGCGCAAGGCCTGCCCGCAGCAGGACCAGCAAGAGGTTCAAGGAAAAGAGAATGAGGCCGATGATCCAGAAGAACTGAGGGATCGCGAGCGGCGTGAGAAGTGGCGTGATCGATTTGGACCAGTTCGTCGCGTTATGTATGAACATTTGCAGCGCGTGCCAGGTGACGACGGCGACGAATATGCTGAGGAGAATAATTCCAAAGACATCGAGCACCGCGCGAATTCGACGCGGCAAGACCAGATACAGGGCATCGACCCTGACATTGGCGCGATGCAACAGGGCAAAGGAAAAGGCCCAGGACGTGCTAATTGCGAACAAATAGCCGGAGATTTCATCCGATCCGGAAATGCTCAGCCCAGTCAGATGGCTGACTTTTCGTTGCAACACGTCGAGCGTGACCACGACGGCGGCGATCAGCATCAACACCCCGCCGGCCCAGACGGTGTAGCGCGAAAATCGTTCCGCGTGCGTGCTGACACGCGCCAATATCCGGAGCGCGCCCTGAATGGCGCCCGTGTCGTTAGCCATGCCCGAAACCCCCAAAATATTGGCCGGATGACGGTTGCCGTTAAGGATCCGTCATCCGGCCAGGATATTATTTCGCGCTGGCTTTGATCTTCAGGTATTTGCCAACCGTCTTGTTCCAATTGGCGACACAAGGCTCGCCGCAACGTTTGGCCCAGCGGCGCAGGACAAAATCGCTCAGGATTTTCTCGCGCGCTTTCTCGTCCGCGGCCGAGGCATTGACGAGCTTCATCTTGCCGGGCTTGCCTTCGGTGCATTTGCCCGTGCCCGTGTTGCAGATGATACCCATATTGTCCTCTTGCTTGGTCTTCGCCCACATGCGGTCTTCAAGCGCCTTGAGTTCCTTGGTGAGGAATGCCTGGGTATCCTTGTCCAGCTTGTTCCAGCGCTTCAGGCTGAAGGCGCCGAACGAGATGCCCCAGCCGACCCGGAGTTTCATCACATGGGTAATGACTTCGTGCCATTTCGCGCGGTAGGCCGGCATGGTGCCGGTGATGCCGCAATCGGCGACGCCTTTTTGCAGGGCCGGAACGACTTCGGCGAAGGCAATGGTCACGCTGCTGGCGCCCGCGCCCTCGATGAAATCACCGAGCGTTGTGCTGTAGGTACGGATGCGTTTGCCCTTGAGATCCTTGACGCTGTTGACGTTGGCGTTGCACCAGATCAACTGGCTGGGAAACGGATACATGACCAGGAGTTTGGCGTTGAAGGTCTTCGCGAAGGCTTTCTCCAGGATCGGACGGTAAATTTTCGTCACTTCGCGCGCCGATTCGATATCCTGAGCGATGCCGGCCAGGTCAACGCCCTCGAAGACCGCGTCTTCGGAGGCGACGTATCCGATCACGCCATGGGCGAAGTCGAACACGCCGAGTTTCAATAGCCGCATTACCTCGAAGCCCTTGAGGCCGAGTTCGGTCAGTGGCGGTGCGTGCGCCGTCAGCGCCCCACCGGATTTTTCGGTGATGAGCTTATTCCAGAACGGTCCTTCATGGATTTTGTAGTTGCTCAGATTGCCCCAGGTTCCCACCACCTTGAAGGCGTTCTTCTGCGGACCGGCGGCGGATGCGTCGCCTGTGAATACGGCGCCGCAAGCGAGGATGCCTGCCAGCGCGTATGCGATAGTCTTTTTCCTCATTTAACTCTCCCTGTCGTCGTCGGCCGCGTACGGCGTCCAAAATGTTGCCGGCCGTTCGTCGGCCGGGTTTGTGCTGCAAATTCCGTTGATACCGCAATCCTGTGGCGGAATACCTCGCCCCAAAGACATCCGGTGGCTACGCTACCAGTGTTGCAACCGTATCGTACGGAAATCCTAACGTCCACCGGAAGCTCGCCCGCTTCCACGGTGTTATTGAATGTAAGCGTTGGCGGGGCCAAGGGAGGGATATGTGTGGTTCATTGGCGTTGATGTCGGCGGCACCTTCACGGATTTTTACGCCTTCGACGACGAAACCGGATCGGAGCATGTGCATAAGACGCCGTCGACACCGGAAAACCCGGCCGAGGCGATCCTTTCGGGATTGGATGAGCTATGCGAAAGCAAAAGGATCGACCGGGCCGCCATCGGCCGTCTCGGACATGGAACCACGGTAGCCACAAATGCACTGATTCAACGCCGTGGCGCGACGGTGGCGCTGGTCACGACCGAAGGCTTCCGGGATTTGCTGGAAATCGGCCGCCAAACCCGGCCAAAAATGTACGATCTGCAGGTCGACTATCCGCCACCGATCGTGCCGCGGGAGCATCGCTTTGAAATCGCCGAGCGCGTTGGGCCGGACGGCGCGGTGGTCACGCCGCTGGCCGAGGCCGCGGTGCAGAATATCGTCGCGGCGGTTCGTGCGGCGTCCGTCGAGGCGTGCGCGGTGTGCCTGTTGTTCTCCTTTCTCAACCCGGAGCACGAGCGGCGCATCGGTGATGCACTGCACGATGCCTTGCCCGATATGAATCTGTCCCTGTCGTCGCGGGTACAGCCGGAATTCCGCGAATTCGAGCGCAGTTCGACCACGGTACAAAACGCCTATCTCCAGCCGGTCATCGCCCGGTACATGCGCGATTTGCGGCATGGGCTGTCCGAGCGGGCGCCTGAGGCGGCGATCGGCATCAACCAATCGAGCGGCGGTTTGATGTCCATCGAGCGTGCCGAGGGCTTTCCGGTTCGAACGGCGCTGTCGGGGCCGGCGGCGGGGGTCGTCGGCGCCGTGCATGTCGGCAAGCTGGCGGATCGGCCGGATGTCATCACGCTGGATATGGGCGGCACCAGCGCGGATGTCTGCCTGATCCAGGGGCATGAAGCCGGCATCAGTCATGAACAGGAGGTGGCGGGTTTTCCGATCCGCCTGCCGATGGTGGACGTTCACACGGTCGGTGCCGGTGGCGGCTCGATCGCCTGGTTCGACCGGGACGGCCTCCTCAAGGTGGGGCCGGACAGTGCCGGAGCGATGCCGGGTCCCGCATGCTACGGCCATGGCGGGGACCGGCCGACCGTCTCGGACGCAAACCTGCTGTTGGGGCGTCTATCGCCCGGTGGATTGCTCGGCGGCGCGATGGCGCTCGATATCGAGGCGGCGCGCCGCGTCATGGCGCCCGTTGCCGAACGATTGGACGCGACGCTTGAGTGGACCGCGGTGGGGGTGCTGGGCATCGTCGTCGCCAGCATGGTGCGGGCAATCCGGGTAATCTCGGTCGAGCGGGGTTACGATCCCCGGACCTTCGCCCTGATGGCACTCGGCGGCGCGGGGCCGTTACACGCGACCGAAGTGGCGCGGGCGCTCGGCATCGGCGAGGTGATTGTGCCGCCGTCCCCCGGTATCCTCTGCGCCCAGGGGCTCGTCGTTTCCGATCTGAAAGAGGATTTCGTGGCCAGCGGCCGGTATCCGGTTGGCCGGGATGGTCTCGCCGCGGCGGCCGATGCGGCAAGTGGCCTTGCGGCGGAGGCGGCGCGCTGGGCGGGCGGCGGTGCCGCACAGGCGCTGTCCCATCGTCTCTCGCTCAGCTTCGATATGCGATACGCCGGACAGAATTTCGAGCTTCCCGTTCCGGTCGGCGAAACCGAGGGAGTCGATAAGCCGCCCGAAGTTCCGGATGCGGCGACGCTGCGCGGCCTGTTTTTCGACGCCCATGAGCGGAGTTACGGATTTCACAATCCCGAGGACCCGATGGAAATCATTAATATCCGTCTTACCGCCCATGGCCGGCTGCCAAAGCCGCTGCCGCCGAGGGAGGAAAACGTTGCGCCGCCAGCGCCAACGCCGGATGAGTATCGCCCGGTCTGGTTCGATGAAAGCACCGCTGTCAGAACGCCCGTTTTTGGGCGGTCGGCACTGCGGCCCGGTCAGCGAATTGAAGGGCCCGCCATAGTCGAGCAGCTCGATACGACCACCGTGGTCTTCCCCGGCGACGCCGCCACGGTCGATGGGCGGCGCAATCTGATCCTTCGGGTGGGGGTGACGCCATGATGGCGGCGAAGCTCGACCCGGTTGCATTAGAAATTCTGTTCAACGCGCTTCGGTCGGTCACGGACGAGACGTTCATCGCCCTGATGCGCAGCGCATACTCCACGAACATCAAGGAACGGCGCGACCACTCGACCGCGATTTGCGACCCGCAGGGGCGCTTGGTGGTGCAGGCGGAACATTCGCTACCGATCCATTTGGCGTCGATGATCGGCATGATGGAAAGCCTGCACACGAAGTATCCCGCCGAGGAAATCCGCGAGGGCGATCTGTTCGTGGCCAATGATCCGCACGTGGCGGGCGGCACCCATCTTCCCGATGTCAACATGGCGATGCCGGTGTTCGATGACGGACGGCTGATCGCCTATGTCTGCAATATCGCCCATCACGCGGATATTGGCGGCATGGTGCCCGGTTCGATGGCGGGTGGGATGTCCGAAATTTATCAGGAAGGGCTGCGCATTCCGGTGGTTAAACTGTTCGACCGGGGCGCCCTGCAGCAGGATCTGTTCGAGCTTCTGTTGCTCAACGTGCGGCTGCCGGAGGAGCGGCGGGGCGACTACAACGCGCAGATCGCCGCCTGCCGGCTAGGAGTGCGCCGGTTGAAGGAACTCGCCGCCCGTCATTCGGCGGATACCCTGCTCGATGCATTCGGCGAAATCATTTTACGGACTGAACGACGCATGCGGGATGCAATCGCCACCATTCCGGACGGCGTCTACCGGTTTGAGGACGTCATGGACGATGACGGGTTCGGCACGGTTGATATCCCTATCCGGGTCGTTGTCCGGGTCGCCGGCGACGGGATCCACTTCGATTTCACCGGCACCGCGCCGCAGGTGCGCGGCAATGTCAACGTGACCATGAACGCCACCCAGGCGTCGGTGTGTTATACGCTGAAGGCGCTGCTCGACCCGGCCGTGCCGAACAATCACGGCGTCCTGGCGGTATGCGATATCACCGCCGAGCCGGGCAGCCTCGTCGATTGCGTCGCGCCGGCGCCGGTGGCGGCGCGCGCGAATACTTGCCAGCGCATCGTCGATGTCGTCATCGGCGCGCTGGCCGAGGCCTTGCCCGACGCGGTGGTTGGCGCGGCCAACGGGGCCAACACCACGGCGGTGTTCGCCGGGCGCGATCCGCGCAGCGGGACGGATTACCTCTATCTCGAAACACTGGGTGGCGGCTTCGGCGGCCGGGCGAGCCGGGACGGGCGCGACGGCGTGCAGGTCCATATTACCAATACCTCCAACCTGCCGGTTGAGGCGATCGAGATGGAGTATCCCCTGCGTGTCGAAAGTTACGGTTTGGTGGAGGATTCCGGCGGAGCGGGACGGTATCGCGGTGGCCTGGGTTTGCGCCGGATCATTACCCCGGTGGGCCACCACTGCACGTTCAACGGGGCCGGGGAGCGGTTTCGCAATGCGCCCTGGGGTATTTTTGGTGGCGGCCCGGGCGGATGCGGCCGCTTCGTCTTGCGAAACGCAGCGGGCGAGGATGTCGCGTTGCCGATCAAACCGAGCGGGATCGACGTTGCGCCCGGCGACAGCATCGTCGTTGAAACGCCGGGCGCCGGCGGCTACGGTCCGCCCCAAGATCGCGATGCGCGCGCATTGGCAGCGGACCGCCGGAGCGGCAAGTTTGGTCAATCCTGGGCCGAGGCACATCGCGGGACCGGCAAGAATAGAAAAGAGTAAAATCTACCGAATGCAAGAGCACCGAGCTTCATGACCACGCGCGACGCCAACGCTGACCGGCCGGTGCGGATCGCCGTCGATATCGGCGGAACGTTCACGGATTTGCAGGTATTCGACGGCCGGTCGGGCACCGTGTCGGCGTTCAAGGTACCGACCACGCCGGCCGACCCCTCGGATGGGTTCATGAACGGTATTGCCGGTGCGGCGCAGCGGTTCGGCTTCGCGCTCGATGACGTCGGCCTGGTGCTGCACGGCACGACAATCGCTACCAACGCGGTGCTCGAGCGCAAGCTGCCGCCCGCGGCGCTGTTGACGACGCGCGGATTCGAGGATGTGCTCGAAATTGGCCGCCATGTTCGCAAGGACATCTACAGCTTGAAGGCCGAGCCGCGGCCCGTTCTGGTGCCGCGCCGGCGGCGCTTCGGCGTGTCCGAGCGGGTCCGCGCGGACGGCAGCGTGGAAACCGATCTCTCCGGCGAGGATGTCCGCACGGCCATCGCCGCGATGCGCGCCGGTGATGACGCACCGGTCGAAGCGGTGGCGGTCTGCCTGCTGCACGCCTATGCCAATCCGGTGCATGAACATGCGGTCCGGGACATCATCCACGCCGACTGGCCCGAGCTGGCGGTGTCGTTGTCCGGCGACGTAAGCCCGGAAATCAGGGAATTCGAGCGGTCGTCGACGACGGCGCTGAATGCGCTGTTGGTGCCGGTGGTGGCGCGCTATCTCGACCGTCTGTCAGCGCGGATGCAGGAAGCCCGCTTCGATCCGCATCTCTATCTGGTGCAATCGAATGGCGGGCTGGCGACGCCGGGGGTTGCCGGAGTGCAGCCGGTGCGGCTGCTGCTTTCCGGGCCGTCCGGCGGCGCGATGGCGGTCACCCAATTGGCCGCGGATATGGACGAGCCCAACCTTGTTGGCGTCGATATGGGCGGCACCAGTTTCGATGTGTGCGTCGTGCGGGAGGGCACGAGTTCGGTGATCACCGAAGGGGAAATCGATGGGCTGCCGGTTCGGCTGCCGATGATGGAAATTCGCACCGTCGGCGCCGGCGGTGGCTCGATTGCCTGGATCGATCCCGGTGGAGCCCTGCATGTGGGGCCGCGCAGCGCCGGCGCCAGCCCCGGGCCGGTCGCTTATGGACAGGGTGGCGAGGAACCGGCGGTCACCGACGCCAATGTCGCGCTGGGCCGTATCGATCCCGATTTCTTTCTTGGCGGCGCCATGCGGCTCGACCGCGATACGGCGGCACAGGCAATTGCCGGGCGGATCGGCGAGCCGCTCGGGCTGTCGATGGAGGCGGCGGCCGAAGGCATGCTGTCGGTGGCGAACGCCAATATGGCGGCGGCGATTAAATTGAGTCTTTTCGAGAAGGGACTGGATCCGCGGGATTTCGCGCTCGCGTCGTTCGGCGGGGCGGGCGGGCTTCACGCGGTTGCTCTTGCCGAGGAATTGAGTATGGACCGCGTCGTGTTCCCGCGCGATCCGGGCACTTTATCCGCCTACGGCATCTTGTTTTCGGATATCACGCATGATCTGGCGCGGTCGCGTCTCGTGCCGGCGGAGCCGGAATCCCTACCGGCGCTGCAGAACCTATTGGACTCTCTAATGGCCGATGGCACGGACTTGCTCGACCGGGACGACATCGCGCGGAACGATCGGGATTTCGCGGTGGCAGCGGATATGCGCTATCGCGGCCAAGCCTTCGAATTGCTGGTGCCGTGGGCCGGCGCGGAAACCAGTGCGGTGGGCCTGGATCGGCTGATTCAGGACTTCCACGATCAGCACCTCAAGCAGTTCGCCTATAACGAGCCCGGCAGCCCGGTGGAAATCGTGACGTTGCGGGTGACCGCAATTGGCCGGTTGCCGAAGCCGCGGTTGCGGGCATTCGAGAGCCGGGGTAAATCGGCGCCCAAGGCGCATCGCCGGATTTATCTGGATGGCCGTTGGC
>CAYYBI010000396.1:0-3111 GCA_964469835.1 uncultured Rhodospirillaceae bacterium | reverse complement strand
GCTCTACCAACTGAGCTAAGCCGGCATGGCGCGTACGCCTCGCGCATCATATAGCGCCACCGCGCCCGGCAAACAAGCAACCGCCGGGAGGTTCGGGAAACAGCGCCGCTGAGACCCGCGGAAAACCCTGGCGCATGGGGTTGAATGCCCGCATCGGCGGGCACTCTGCGCCCGCCGACGCCGTCCCGCGGGCAGATTCCGGTCGAAGGTGGTTGCCGCAACACATATCATGCTGTTCCGGCATTGCGGGGTGGGCGGACAATCCAGACAGGCGGCGTTTCGGCCGAAGAAATATTCCCTTTGCGGCGCGGCGGTTCGCTTCCGGTCCATCATACCTTGCCTCTGAAGTCCCTGAATTTGCGCTGGCAACGTGGAAATGGTCCGGCTAGTCTCACGCCCGGCTCATTGCCGCGGGAGACGATATCGCCATGGCCGGACCGCTCGCACCGTATCGGGTCCTCGATCTCAGCCGGGTGCTGGCGGCGCCTTGGGTGGGCCAGACGATGGCCGACCTCGGCGCCGAGGTGATCAAGGTGGAGCGCCCGGGTTCGGGCGACGAGACACGCGGGTGGGGACCGCCGTTTCTGGCGGACAAGGACGGCGTGCCGACTGGCGAATCGGCCTATTTCCTGTCGGCCAACCGCGGCAAGAAATCCGTTGCCGTCGATATCGGCACGCCGGAGGGCCAGCGGATCGTCGGCGACCTCGCCGCGAAGTCCGACGTCCTACTGGAGAACTACAAGGTTGGCGGCCTCGCGAAATACGGCCTCGACTATGACAGCCTGGCGGCGGTCAATCCCGGCATCGTCTATTGCTCGATCACCGGCTTCGGGCAGGACGGCCCCTATGCGAACCGTGCCGGCTACGACTTCATGATCCAGGGCATGAGCGGCCTGATGAGCGTTACCGGCGAGGCCGAGCGAATGCCGATGAAGGTCGGTGTCGCGGTCTCGGACCTGTTCACTGGCATGTACGCTGCCGTCGCCATCCTCGCCGCGCTCAGCCACCGCGAGCGAACCGGCCACGGCCAGCATATCGACATGGCGCTGCTCGACTGCCAGATCGCGGCGCTGGCCAACCAGACGTCCAATTTTCACGTCTCCGGCAAGGCGCCGGGGCGGATGGGCAACGCCCATCCCAACATTGTGCCCTACCAGGCGGTGCCGACGGCGGACGGTTATATGATCCTCGCCATCGGCAACGACCGGCAGTACGCGAAGTTCTGCGAGGAGGCGGGCCGGCCGGAACTGATCGATGATCGGCGCTTTACTGGCAATATCGAGCGGGTCGCCAACCGCGACAAGCTGATGGAGATCATCTTCGAGATCACCCGATCGCGCACCAGCGCCGACTGGATCGCCGCGCTGCAGGCGGTGCAGGTGCCCTGCGGCCCGATCAATAGTCTGGACGAGGTGTTCGCCGACCCGCATGTGCGACATCGCGGCATGCGGATAGAGCTCGACCACCCGCTGGCCGGCACCGCGCCGCTGACCGCAAGCCCGATGCGTTTTTCCGAGACGCCGGTGGAATACGATCTTGCGCCGCCGCTGCTGGGCCAGCATACACGCGACGTGCTGTGCGGCCTGCTGGGCCGGGACGCGGCGGCGGTGGAAGATCTGATGGCGCGGGGCATCTGCGCCGGGAACACGGAGGCGGATTGACAGCGATGGCCGGAAGCAAAGCGGCGAAACGGACAGGCGGGGAGATCCTGGTTGATGCCTTGCTGGGACACGGGGTCGAGCGGGTCTTCGGTGTGCCGGGCGAGAGCTACCTCGCCGCGCTCGACGCGTTCTACGGGGCGCGCAACCGGATCGAGTACACCGTTTGCCGTCAGGAAGGCGGCGCCGCCTACATGGCGGAAGCCTGGGGCAAGCTGACCGGGCAACCCGGCATCTGCTTCGCAACCCGCGGTCCCGGCGCCACCAATGCCAGCATCGGCGTGCATGCCGCCATGCAGGATTCGACGCCGATGATCCTGCTGGTCGGCCAGGTGGCGCGGGACCAGGCCGACCGCGAGGCCTTCCAGGAGATCGACTACCGCCGCATGTTCGCGCCGGTCGCCAAATGGGTGGCGCAGATCGAGGACGCGGCGCGGATCCCCGAATATATCAGCCGCGCCTTCCACACCGCGCTGTCCGGGCGGCCCGGGCCGGTCGTCCTGGCCCTGCCGGAAGACATGCTTCGGGAAACGGCGACGGCGGCCGACGTCGCCGCGGCTCAACCGGTGCGGGTGTCGCCGGGACGGGCCGATATGGCCATTCTGCGGGCGATGCTGGAGAAGGCGAAGCGGCCGCTGCTGATCGTCGGCGGCGCCGGCTGGACGGAGCAGGCAAGCATCGATATCCAGGCCTGGGCCAAGGCCAACAACATTCCGGCCGGCGCCGCCTTCCGCCGTCAGGACTGTTTCGACAATTACGATCCACGCTATGTCGGCCATATCGGTATCGGCATCAATCCGGCGCTCGGCAAGCGGGTGCGCGACGCCGACCTGATCCTTGCCGTGGGCCCGCGGCTCGGTGAGATGACGATGGCCGGCTACACGCTGCTGGAGCCGCCGGTTCCGACGCAGACCCTGGTGCACGTCCATCCCGATCCGGCCGAACTGAACAGCGTGTACCGGGCGACGCTGGCGATTGCGGCGAGCCCCGCGGAGTTCGCGGCGGCGGCGCGGTCGACGAAACCGGTCGACCATGCCGCGTGGGACGACTGGACCGGCGCGGCGCGCGCCGACTATCTGCAGCATGTGGAACCCGTCCAGAGTCCTGGTGACCTGCAGATGGCCGAAATCGTGGCGTGGCTGAACGAGACCTTGCCGGACGACGCCATCATGACCAACGGTGCCGGCAATTATTCGATCTGGCTGCACCGGTTCTACCGCTGGCGCCGCTTCGGAACCCAGGCCGCGCCGACGCTCGGCTCCATGGGCTACGGCGTGCCCGCCGCGGTGGCGGCGAAGCTCGCCTTCCCTGACCGCACCGTCGTTTCGTTCAATGGCGACGGCTGCTTCATGATGAACGGGCAGGAGCTGGCGACTGCCGTGCAGCACGGCGCGAACGCGATCTTCCTGGTGATAAACAACGGTATGTACGGCACCATCCGCATGCACCAGGA
>CAYYBI010000395.1:0-30751 GCA_964469835.1 uncultured Rhodospirillaceae bacterium | reverse complement strand
CGCCGATAATCTGAGGGCGCGGGAAGTCCACACGCGGGTCGACCTGCTGCAGCGCGTTCTGGGCGTGATCATTCTGGCGGTTACCGTCTCGGTCATCTTGATGGCGATACCGGGGGTCCGTCAGATAGGCATCACGCTGTTCGCCTCGGCGGGCATTGCCGGCATCGTCGTCGGCTTTGCCGCCCGTCCCGTTCTTTCCAACATTTTTGCCGGTATCCAGTTGGCGCTCGCGCAGCCGATCCGCATCGACGATGTCGTTATCGTGGAAGGCGAATGGGGCTGGATCGAGGAGATTCGGATGACATTCGTGGTTGTCCGTATCTGGGACCGCAGACGGCTGGTGGTCCCTCTTACCTATTTCATCGAAAAGCCGTTTCAAAATTGGACCCGCAAGAGCGCCGACATTCTTGGCACGGTATTTCTGTACACCGATTACACTGTGCCGGTGAGCCGCGTTCGCGAGGAGTTGCATGATATTCTCAAGGAGTCGCCCTTGTGGGACGGCGAGGTTTGGGGCCTCCAGGTAACCAACGCGACCGAGCGCGGCGTCGAGCTTCGCGCGCTGATGGGCGCGCGCAACTCCGGCGACGCGTGGGACCTGCGGTGTCAGGTGCGGGAACGGTTGATAGATTTTTTGCGGCGCGAGTACCCGCAGTCGCTGCCGCGTCTGCGCGCCGAAATTGCCGGTGAGGCGCTGCGGTCCGGAGCGGAACGCGACAGTCCGGATGACGGTGACCGGCAGCCCTAACGCTTCGTTAACCCTAACCTGCTACCTAGAACTGCCGGTAATCCAAGGAATTCGGACGCGCCGCCCATGGCCTACGATTTTTCGAAACTGAATGTTCTTCTGGTCGAGGACAATCAATACATGCGGGGACTCCTGCGGGAGCTGCTGCGCGGTCTCGGCGTGCGCGCGGATTGTCTGCACGACGTCAGCAACGGCGTGGAGGCGTTGGAGGCGATGAAGGAATTTCCCGCCGATCTGATCATCACTGATTGGAAAATGGCGCCGATGGACGGACTTACCCTGACCCGGAAAATACGCACCGACGACGACAGTCCAAACCCGTTTGTCCCGATCATCCTGTGCACCGGCTTTACCGAGCTGGAAAAAGTCGAAAAAGCCCGCGATTCGGGCATCACCGAAATCCTCGCCAAGCCGATCGACGCCAAGACGCTGTACGAAAGAATTCGCAGCATCATCGAAAACCCACGCCCTTTCACCAAGTCCGACGACTATATCGGCCCGGACCGCCGGCGGCGTACGGAGACGAATTTCGAAGCCAAACGCAGCGCCGACCACGAAGTGACCGCGGAAGACGGGGAGCCGGCGCCAGGGGCGCAAGAGGGGGCGGGGTAGGGCACGCGTCCGCGCTACAACTCCTTGACCATATAAAACCTATTCGCACCATCCGGATAAGGCAGGGTTCCGAATAGGACATATCCCAGCCGTTCATAGAATTTCCGCGCTTGCCAGTCATAGGTATCCAAGGCTGCGCGGCCGGCACCCCGATCGCGGGCCTCTTGTTCCAGCCTGTCCATCAGCTGCCGGCCCAAGCCGGTACCGCGAAGGTCCTCATCGACCCATAGACCCCGAATTTCGATCAGGCCCATGTTGACGACGCCACGGACGCCGCCGCCGGTCCGGCCGCCATCATCCTTGGCCACTATCGTGAAAGTTTCCCGCTGCCACGGCGCGTGCTCAGTATTGAATTGAAGGAGCCTTTCATTTAATTCGCCGTAGGCTTTGTCTCCCGGGCTTTGAGTCTCGAATTTCATTGGACGTATCCGTACTAAAGCGTGTGGGGCAGAATGGAACGGCGGATTGCCGCCTCCATAGTTCATCTCAATCGTAGGACAGACACCAGCCGTCGGCCCACAACCAGCAGCGTTCGACGGGAATGTCGCTGCAACCGGCCCCGTCCCGGCCTTGTGGCGCGTTCGGCGGCGACCTACAGTCCGGTCTTGTGAATACCGGCAAACCACAAATCCCTGCAGGCGCGGCCGCGCCGTCTTTTCGGGGCCGCATCTATGACAGCATCATCGACACGGTGGGCGCGACGCCGCTGGTGCGCTTGTCGCGGCTCGCGGCCGATGCGGGGGTCGATGCGGAGATCCTCGCCAAGCTGGAATTCTTCAACCCGCTGGGATCGGTCAAGGACCGCATCGGCGTCGCGATGATCGAGGCGCTGGAGCAAACGGGACGGATCGGTCCCGAGACGGTGATCGTCGAGCCGACCTCGGGCAATACCGGGATCGCGCTGGCGTTTGCCTGCGCCGCCAAGGGCTACCGGCTGATTCTCACCATGCCCGAATCGCAGTCGACCGAGCGGCGCAAGATGATGACGTTCCTCGGCGCCGAACTGGAATTGACGCCGACCCGCGACGGCATGCAGGGCGCGATTCGCCGGGCCGAGGCGTTGGTCGCGGAGTTGCCCGACGCGGTGATGCCGCAGCAGTTCCACAACCCGGCAAATCCGGCGATCCATGCGCGCACGACGGCGGAAGAAATCTGGCATGATTGCGGGGGCGAGGTCGATGCGATGGTGGCGAGCGTAGGCACCGGCGGTACGTTGACCGGCTGTGCCGAAGTCCTTAAAGCGCGTAATCCGGACTTTCGCATGATCGCCGTCGAGCCGGAGGACAGCGCGGTCCTGTCCGGCGGCCGACCGGGCGCCCATATGATAGAGGGGATCGGCGCCGGCTTCGTGCCGTCGGTCCTGCGGGCTGAATTAATCGATGAGGTGCTGACCGTGGCGAACGAATCCGCCTTCGCGATGTCGCGCCGCGCGGCCCGGCTCGAAGGGTTGCCGGCCGGTATCTCGTCCGGCGCGGCGCTATCGGCCGCGCTTGAAATCGGCGGCCGGCTCGGCATGGCTGGCAAGCGCATCGTGGTGATCGTACCGTCCTTCGCCGAACGCTACCTGTCGACACAGTTGTTCGACCGCCTAGACAAGGGTCCGCCATGACGATCGATGATGCCCAATTGGAACGATATGCCCGCCACATCGTGCTGGATGAGGTCGGCGAGGAAGGCCAGGAACGCCTGCTGCAATCGCGCGTTCTGGTGATCGGCGCGGGCGGGCTCGGCTCGCCGGTGTTGATGTATCTCGCCGCCGCGGGCGTCGGCACGCTCGGCGTGGTTGATTTCGACGTGGTCGACTTGTCCAATCTGCAGCGCCAGATCGTCCATGGGACAGAGAATGTCGGCGAGCCCAAGGTGGCGAGCGCCATGGAACGACTCGAGGATATCAACCCCGAGGTCACGGTGGTGACCTATCGCGAGCGGTTGACGACGGAGAATGCACTGGCGCTGATCGAGGCTTACGATCTGGTGGTCGACGGCAGCGACAATTTTACCACGCGCTACCTGCTCAACGACGCGTGCTATTTCGCCAAGCGCCCGCTGGTGTCGGGGGCGCTGCTTCGATTCGAGGGACAGCTGTCCACCTTCCGTGCCTGGGAGGACGGGGAGAACCGGCCGTGCTATCGCTGCCTGTTTCCCAGCCCGCCGCGGCCCGATCTGGTGGCGCGCTGCGACCAGGCCGGTATTTTCGGTGCGGTCGCCGGCGTGGTGGGCACCTTGCAGGCGGCCGAAGTGTTGAAGGAACTGCTCGGCCTGGGTGACGGATTATCGGGCCGGCTGATGCTTTATGACGGGTTGGGCGCGGGCTTCCGTTCGCTGACCGTGAAACGCGATCCCGGCTGTGCCTTGTGCGGCGACGCACCGACGATCACCGGGCTGGCGGTTCAGGGCGATTCGTGACAGCGCTTTCGGACGCCAGTCTGGCGGGAATTTAATTTATTGTGCGAGTTGCTGAAATTCGTCGCGCAATCGGCCTCGCCCTTCGTCAGGCTCAGGGTGAGGTTGATCCCATCCAATAGATTGGCCTCATCCTTGTCTGTCGAAGGATGCGGACAATCTTTCGCCGGGTAGATAACCAGAATCTGGCTGGGTTCAATATTCGCTGACCAGGACCCGGTCGGGCGGCTTGTGGCCGTCCGCGAAGGTGCGGATGTTGATGATCACCTTTTCGCCCATCTCCTGGCGGCCTTCGATGGTGGCCGAACTCATATGCGGCAGCAGCACGACGTTATCGAGCCGCAGCAGCTTCGGATTCACCGCCGGTTCGCGCTCGAACACGTCGAGCCCGGCACCGGCGATCGCCCCCGCTTCGAGCATTTGCGCCAGCACCGTCTCGTCGATCACCTCGCCCCGGCTGGTGTTGACGATGTAGGCGTGCGGTTTCAACAGCCGGAGCCGCCGGGCCGAAAGCAGGTGATAGGTCGCCGGCGTGTGCGGACAATTCACCGAGATGATGTCCATATGCGCGAGCATTTGATCGAGGCTGTCCCAATAGGTGGCCTCCAGCTCCGCTTCCACGTCTGCGTGGACCCGGCGGCGGTTGTGATAGTGAACCGACAGGCCGAAGCCGCGTGCCCGTTGCGCCACCGCCCGTCCGATGCGGCCCATGCCGATGATGCCGAGCCGTTTGCCGAAAATTCGGTGGCCGAGCATCCATGTCGGGCTCCAGCCGGGCCAACCGCCACCCCGCAACACGCGCTCGCCTTCGGTGAGCCGTCGCGGTGTCGCGAGGATCAGCGCCATCGTCATATCGGCGGTATCTTCGGTCAGCACGCCGGGCGTGTTGGTTACCATGATGTTCCGCTCGTTCGCCGCCGTCAGGTCGATATGATCGACGCCGGTGCTGAACGAGGCGATCAATTTGAGCCGGTCGCCCGCGGCCTCGATGACCGGCCGGCCGATCCGGTCGGTGACCGTCGGCACCAGAACGTCGACCGACTGCGCCGCCGCGATCAACTCCGCCTGGCTGAGCGGACGGTCTTCCGGATTGAGCCGGATATCGAACAGCTCCATCATCCGGGTTTCGATGGGGTCCGGCAGCTTGCGCGTGACGAAGACGACAGGTTTATTTGGCACGGTGTTCCGGTTGCCCTTGTACGGCTATGGTGTCAGGCGGACTGCGATTTACACAGTCACGGTGCGGCTTGTCCAGTCCGGCGCAACGGACGCTTGACCGAAGCCGGGCATCGGACTTATTCCTGACACGTTGGAATCAACCGCGCTACACATTGAACTTCGGGGGGGATATGGCTCGATTGCGTCTGTTGCACTGGGGTTTTGTTGCGGTCGCCGCCATTTGCTTGAGCGCTGCCGCCCAGGGTGCGAGCAAACAGGTCGCAAAAGGGGACTCCGGCGTCCGGTTCGCGTCGCTGCGTGCAAACGACGTCAATGTGCGGGCCGGTCCGGGCGTACGCTATCCGGTAAAATGGAAATTCGTCAGCCGTAGCATGCCGGTCCAGATCATCGCTGAATACGACACCTGGCGGAAAATCCGCGATTGGGAAGGGGCCGAGGGCTGGGTCCACCGCGCCATGCTGTCGTCCAAGCGGAGCCTGATCCTGACGGGTAAGGGGCAGACCCTGCGGCGCGATCCGCAAAAAGATTCACCGGCCGTCGCCCGACTGGCGCCTGGGCTGGTGGTCCGCATCAATCGCTGCGAGCGCAAATGGTGCGAGGTCGACGCCAAGGGCTATGAAGGATGGATCCGCCGCGTCGGCGTCTGGGGCCTGTATCCGGACGAAAAACTGCGCTGACCATGGTCTGTCGGCCCAACGCAAAGGACGGGCCTAGCTGAAATCGCCGGCCAATGCAGACCGCACCGCATCGGTAAGTACGACCATATGGCTGTAGCTCGGGTGATTGAACCCGAGAATGACGCGGGTGTCGGCGGCGGCGAATTTTTCGGCCTGCGCGTCGGTAAAGGGAAAATGGATGAACTGCACGGACGATGCCTTGCCGTCCGCGTTGGTTCGGTCGACATCGGCTTCCGGTACGCCGGCGACCGTCTCGTCGGCGAATTCCAGAAACATGGTTTCCTCGACGCCGCCGAGCTTGGCCAGAAACGTGGCCCGCCGTACCGGTTCGTCGATCTCGAACATGACCGTGCAGACGAGTTCCCGTCCCTTTGGGATGAGCGGATTAAAGGCGGCCAACTCGTCGGCGATCTGATCCTCGCCGCCTTTTTCGATGAACAGCATCTCGTGAATTTGCCACCACATGGTGTCGAAGTTTTCGAAATAACATGTGGCCACCGGGCCGATCTCGACCCGCCGGTCGCGCTTTATGAGGACGAGTTCTTCGCGCTTCGCCCTGCGGAGTCCGGCAAAGGTCTCCATCGGAAGGATATCTGCGCGGCTGATTTCGGTGCGTGGCGCCATGGCGTATCTCCCTGCGTTCGGTCCGGCGGGCTCAGAAATCGAAGCCATACGATCGGGCGAATAAAAGAATTGGATGGGCGACCGTTTCGATCGGCGGCGTTTCGCCGTCGAGCCGTTCGATCCCCTGACCGATATGCATGCCGGCGAGCGGACATTCGGAGGCAACGAAGCGCTTGGCGTTGCGGGCCGCCTGGCGCGCCACCGGTTTACCGACCTTGAGGGCGGTTTCGAAATTGTCCTTCATGACGCCCCACGAGCCGCCATGGCCGGAGCAACGTTCGACCACCGCGACATCTGCGTCCGGCATCAGCCGCAGCATTTCCGCCGCCTTGGCGCCCATGTTCTGGGCCCTTGCATGGCAGGCCAGATGCATCGTCACGCCCCCGTCGAGCGCTGACAGCCCATCAGCCAGGCCTTCGGTCTTGGCGATATCGACGACGTATTCCGCGACATCCCGGGTCGCGGCGGCGAGACGCTTGATGTTCTCGTCCTCGGGCAGGATCAGCGGCCATTCGAATTTCAGCATCAGCGCGCAGCTGGGCACCATGGCGATCACGTCATAGCCCTTGTCGACCCACGGAAGCAGCGCCGCGGCGACGTCGCGCGCGCTCTCGGCGACCGCGCCGATATCGCCGTGTTCGAGCTGCGGCATGCCGCAGCAGCGCGGATGGACGACTTCCGTTTCGACGCCGTTGTGGGCCAGCACAGCCCGCGCGGCGAGCCCGATTTCGGGATTGTTGTAATTGCCGAAGCAGGTTGCGTACAGCACCGCCTTGCGGCCATGGGCCGGCGCGTCGCGGTTGGCCGCGGCGGGGTCGCGCGCGGCGGCCGCGACCATGGTCCGGCCGTGAAACTGGGGTAGGGCGGCGTCCTTGTGCACGCCGGCGACCGCCTGCAGCACGGGCCGCGTCAGCCCATTGCCTTCCCGGTTCGCCCAATTCGCCAACGGCGCCGCCAATCCGGCGAGCTTGCCGTTGCGGTCGGTTTTCGTCAGTTGCGTTTCGGCAAAGCCGCGCTGGCCGTTGCGGTGTTCGATCGCACGGTAGCGCAGCATCAGGTGCGGGAAATCGAGATTGAATTCATGCGGCGGGACATACGGGCATTTCGTCATGAAGCACATATCGCACAGGGTGCAGGCATCCACGACCGGCGTAAAATCCTTGCTGTCGACCGTGTCGAGCTCGCCGCTTTCCGACTCGTCGATCAGGTCGAACAGCCGGGGAAAGCTGTCACACAGATTGAAGCAGCGCCGGCAGCCGTGACAAATGTCAAACACGCGGCGCAACTCCGCGTCGAGTTCGGTCTCGTCGTAAAAAGCCTCATCCCGCCAGGCAATAGGATGCCGTACGGGCGCCTCCAGGCTGCCTTCGCTCATCGTTGAAATCCCCCGGTATCGCTGCAGGCAAGACCCTGAGGGGGCTTGCCTGCAATCGTGTCGGCGCGTGTCGACTAGATGTCGTTCAATGCCTTCTGGAAACGGCCGGCGTGGCTCTTTTCAGCCTTGGCCAAGGTTTCGAACCAGTCGGCGATTTCATCGAAACCTTCTTCGCGCGCCGTCCGCGCCATGCCCGGGTACATATCGGTGTATTCATGGGTTTCGCCCGCGATCGCCGCCTTTAAATTCAGCGAGGTCTCGCCGATCGGCTCGCCGGTGGCCGGATCTCCAACTTCCTCGAGGAACTCGAGATGGCCGTGTGCATGGCCGGTTTCGCCTTCCGCGGTCGACCGGAATACGGCGGCCACGTCGTTGTAGCCTTCGATGTCGGCCTTCTGTGCAAAATAAAGATACCGACGGTTCGCCTGGCTCTCTCCCGCGAAGGCGTCTTTCAGATTTTTCTCTGTCTTGCTGTCTTTCAAGGACATGTGCCCCTCCTGCTTTCATTGCCCAATCAATGCCGAAAACCACCCTTCGGCGCGGCCGACCCGGAGACCGGCCGCATGTTAACTATATCGCGCACCATTGCACATGAGTCAATAGTTTAGAACAATTCTAAACTAAAAAAATACGGTGTCGGGGGAAATTTGGCGGGCCGACGGCGTCAGTCGGTGGAACGGACCCGGATAATCACGTCAACCCGCCGAACATCGGTTCCCGCGGGCGGTTCGGGCAATTCATCAAGCCGTATCGAGGCTTCGCCGATATCCACCAGTTCGCCCGATCCCTCGTTATAGAAATGGTGATGGTTCGACACATTCGTATCGAAATACGAACGGCCGGGTTCGACCACCACTTCGTTCAGCAGGCCGACTTCGGTGAATTGATGCAGCGTATTGTATATCGTTGCCAAGGAGACACGCACATTCGCAGCCTGCGCCTCCGTATGGAGTTGCTCCGCGGTGATATGCCGGTCGCCGGACTCGAATAGTAGCCGTGCGAGGGCCATTCGTTGCCGGGTCGGCCGAAGACCCATGGATTTCAGCCGCTCAAGAGCTTCAGTGTAAGGGCGTGCGATCATCATCCTTAATCAACTAATCCTAGTGCCACCGCAATTAAAGACAGTGTGACAGTAAGCTAGGGGATAAATCAGAACAATCAAATTATCAATCAAAGTGACCAAAATGACCTATTATATTCAGTCAGTTATTGGAATTCGCCCGACATCGACGCAAGGATCGTGGTTCCCTTTGACGGAAAATTACTATATGGGGCAGCATGGCCCGGCACCCAAAATCCAGGCAAAAGCCGCGCAGGCGCGCGCCGCCTCGCGCGAAACCGCGCTCAAGACCGAATAGCGCCGAACCGCAAGCGGGAGGGCGACTCTCCCGCTTGATCTGGTTTTCCATGAGCACAGCCGTTTGGCTTGCGGTCGTATTGGCCGGGGTCGTCGCTTGGTATGCCTATGATCTGCCGGATATTGCGCGGCTCGACCGGGCGGGTATCCGCAAGCCGGTGGTCACCGTCGAGGCAATGGACGGGTCGGTCCTCGCGCGCTATGGCCAGGTGCATGGACAGCCGGTCGAAGTGCGAAAGCTGCCGCAGTATTTGCCGCGCGCTTTCCTGGCGATCGAAGATACGCGGTTCTACAGCCATCCCGGTGTTGACGTCTTCGGCATCCTTCGCGCCGCGTACCGAAATCTCTCGGCGGGCGCCGTGCGCGAGGGCGGCAGCACGATCACGCAGCAACTGGCAAAGAACCTGTTTCTGACGCGGGCGCGAACGCTCCGCCGAAAGATACAGGAAACATTGCTGGCGATTTGGCTGGAACAGCGATTCAGCAAGGATCAGATCCTGAGCATATATCTCAACCGGGTGTATTTCGGCGGCGGCGCCTATGGCGTCGACGCGGCGGCCCGACGCTACTTCGATCGGCCGGCCGCGACGGTGACCCTGTTCCAGGCGGCGGTGCTGGCGGGGTTGGTCAAGGCGCCCTCGCGCGACAATCCGGTAGCCGACCCGAAACGCGCCGCCGCCCGTGCCAACCTCGTGCTCGCCCGCATGGCCAAGGTAGGCTGGATCGATCCGTCCGACCGTCGCCGCGCCCGCCGGTCGCGTGTCGACACCGCGCCGAACCGATCTTTGGCTGCCGGCGCCCGATACTTTTCCGACTGGGTGTTGGATCGCGTCGACGATTATGTTGGTTTCACCGGCGACGATCTGACGATCCGGACGACCCTCGATCCGCGGCTGCAAAAACTTGCCCAACGCCATGCGGCGCGTATTTTGGCCGCGCACGCCGATCGGCATGTCTCTCAGGCCGCTTTTGTCGCAATGACTCCGGACGGCGCGGTACGCGCGATGGTCGGCGGCCGCAGCTACGGCGAAAGCCAGTACAACCGCGCGACCCGGGCGTCGCGCCAACCGGGTTCCGCCTTCAAATTGTTCGTCTATCTGGCCGCGCTCGAGGCCGGAATGCGGCCCGGCGACAGGGTCAAGGACCGGCCGATTACGGTCGATGGATGGACGCCGCGCAATGCGGGCCGGGTTCATCGCGGCGACGTGACGTTCCGTGAAGGGGCGGCGCGGTCCTCCAATTCCGTCGCCGTCGCCTTGGCCGAAAAAGCCGGGCGCGGCCGTGTCATCAAGGCGGCCCGCCGGCTCGGGATCACCGCACGCCTGCGACCCGACCCCTCGCTCGCCCTGGGTGCCTATGAGGTCACCTTGCTGGAATTGGTCGGCGCCTATGCGACGGTCTCGAACGGTGGGTTTGGGGCGTGGCCCTTCGGTATTCAGGAAATTCGTGACGGTGCCGGCCGGGTACTGTTCGACCGGCGCGGCAGCGGGCCCGGCCGCGTGCTGGAGAAACGCCATGTCCACGATTTGAACGACCTGTTTACGGCGGTCGTGGGCTGGGGTACGGGCAAGGCGGCCCGGATGAGCCGGCCGGTCGCGGGTAAGACCGGCACAAGCCAGGGCAATCGCGACGCCTGGTTTATCGGCTATACGCCCGATATGGTGGCGGGCGCATGGTTCGGCAATGACGACTTCACACCGATGAAAAAGGTTAGCGGCGGTACGCTCGCCGCCATGCTGTGGCGTGATTTCATGCGGGATGCCTTGCGCAATACACCGGCCTCCGCGCTGCCCGGCGTGAATTCCGGTTTACCGGTCAGCGGCGGGACTCAGCCGTAGCGATAGAGCCCGCTCCCTTCCGTGTCGAGCCACCGGCGGCCGAACCGGGCATGCGGCGTCAGGTGATCGACGGCGCGCCAAAAATTTTTCGAGTGGTTCATTTCGATCATATGGGCAACTTCGTGGCCAACCACGTAATCCAGAACCGGATCGGGCGCGAGAATGAGCCGCCAGTTGAAGGATAGGCGCCGCTCCGCGGAACAGCTGCCCCAGCGGCTGCGCTGGTCGCGAATTGAGATATGCCGGATTTGCCGGTCGATACGCGCCGCTTTTTCAAGGGCGCGCGGCGATATGGTCTTGCGGGCTTCGTTTTTGAGCCAGTCACCCAGCCGTCGCGGCAAATGCTCCGGGCTGCCGAAGACGCGAATTTCGTCGCCGCACCGTTCGACAACGCCGCGGCGCGCGCCGCCATGGACGATCCGGTGGGGCACGCCGGAATAGGGAATGACCGCACCCTCCGAGAATGGCACCCGCGTCGGCAGGGCGTCGAGCCGCCGCAACAGCCAATCGCTATGTTCGCGCAGCGCGTTTTCCGCCTCGGCGGTCGTGGCCCCGATCGGCATCGTCACGCGGGCGCCGCCGATCGCGACATCGATGTGAATGGTGATCCGCCGGGCCCGCCGATCGCGCCGCAGGGGCACCGATAGTGGTCGTCCCCGCAGCACGAGATCGAGGGCGCCGTTCACCGGCCGCGCCCTGGCTTGGGCGTTTTCGCGAAGGGATCCACGCCGGCGTCGAGCCAGGCCTGGACGTGGTCTTCCAAATCCTCCACCTCTTCTTCGGATACCGCCCGATCCCGCACCGAAATCTTCGCCTGGTGCACCGTCTCGGGATCGCCCGATACCAGCGGATGCCACCAGTACAGATCCTGTCCCCTTGCGATCAGCCGGTAGGCGCAGGTGCCGGGCAGCCAGCGCAATTCGGGCACCACGTCCGGTGTCAGCGCGATGCAGTCCGGCACGTTGCGATGGCGATTTTCATAATCGCCGCACCGGCATTGTCCCAGTTCGAGATAGCGGCAGGCGACATTGGTGAGTGCGATGTCGCCGGAATCCTCGTCCTCGATCTTATGCAGGCAGCATTGTCCGCAGCCGTCGCACAGCGACTCCCATTCCTGTGGCGTCATTTGATCCAGACGCTTGGCTTTCCAGAAGGGCGTTGAGGATGCCGTGTCGTTCGATTTGGTCATGTTCGCCGATGATGTTTTCGAACCACGCCGCCGCACCGGTGCGGGAGGCAGGAGCTGACGACGATCATAATAGACGAAGTGACCGCCTCATTGCGCCAATCGAATCAGCACAATCGTCACCAACACGAATTGCCCCAGATACAAGATCACGCTCGTTCGGTGCAGGATTTTGAACACGGCGTCGCGCCCTTGCTCGCGCGCCCGGTCGATGCGTGGCCGAAGCACCGTGTTGGCGATTACGAAACCGGCGGTGACGGCAACCAGCATCGCCACCTCCGCCTTGTAGCCTTGCGCCAACCCAAGCGGCAGCGCCGCGACCAAACTGGCAATTCCCATGACCCGGTAATAGACGGGAAACACGTCGCGCATGAATCCGGCCGCGGTGTCCCGGGGTAGTTTGCGAAAGGCGAGCGGCGTGAAAAGAGCGGCGAAAAACAACATGCCGCCGAACACGGCGGCAACCAGGATCAATCCTATGATGTGAATTGTGAGCCAGTCGGGCATGGGCCTGTCGTCTTCAAGGCCGCGCCGCGCCGGCGGCCGAGGCGATTGCGATGAAAGCGGTCATAAATCGGCAAGATCTTCTTCGAGCTGTTTCTTGAAGCCGCCAAGCGTCACTGCCAATTCCTCAAGGGTCTCTTCGTCGATCAACCCCAACTCACCCGCCAGCAATACCAGGTATTCGAGCTCGCTGGTGTAGCCGGCGGCGTTTTCCAAGGCGTTGGACAGGCCCGTGTCGCCATCCTGGCCGCAGCCATGGGCGATGCTTCGTGGAATCGCCAGTGCCGACCGGGTGATCGCCCGGGTCACCCCAAACGTGTCGTCGTTGGGAAAGGACTGGCTGATGTCGTGAATCTCGACGACAAGGTCATGCGCGGCGTGTAAAGCGCCGAGGTCCCGAAAATCTTTCATTGCGGTGTATTCCGTCGATTGCCGATTCTTGTCAAGGGTGGAATAGCTCAGGGAACGCCCAAAATCCAAGCCTCCTCTTCCTCGATGCGGCGGCGTTCGAGGGGCGTCAGCATCGGGTCGCCCGCGAACGATTGCTGCAGTCCGCCGGCGGTGTCGAGCGCGGCGAAGTGGCGCGCGATGGCGACCACCTGAGCCGCGTCTTTCGGCTTGTCTTTCAGCGGAGGTGCCGGGACCAACGAAGGGTACACCTCGGCGAGCTGGATTTGCGGCCGGGAATCGTAGCGCAATCCGGTTTCGAAGGGCCAGATATGACAGGCGTTCGCCAGTCGCGGATCGCGCCGGATGCGCCACACTCGGGGTATTCCCATCAGGCTTTGGCTGCCGACGCTGCCCGCGCCGGCCAATTTCCACACTGGCTGGGTCGAGCGTATGCGCAATTCGCAAAGCCGGCGTTCCGCCAGGTCGCCCCCGCCATGCGCGCGGCGGCCGCGGCGGCGCAAATAGGGTCGGCCGCCTTCCCGCACATCTCCCCAGAACGGAAACGCCTCGCCGGTGAGTCGCCGGTTCAACGATTCGGCGACATCGAACCGGTTGTTCCGGTTGTCGGGCCCGTCCTCGATGCTGTCGTCCAGCGCTTGCCAAAAATGCCGCCATGGCAGACCCGTGATACCGAGCCCGGCGGCGGTTCCGGACGGATAGCCGAAGGGGAAATCGAAACCGACGAGAATGCGGTCGCCACGCCGTAGCAGTGACGCGAGGCGACGCGTCAGGACGGTTTCCGCTTCGGCGCGCGTTGCCGGATTATCCAGGACAAGGCGGCGCAGCGCGCCGTTGCGGCGCGCCAGGACCGTGTACCAGATGCTGTCGCGGCCGCGCCGCGGCACCGACGCGGCACTCCAGTCGACCATGACATACGCGTCGAACAAGGGGCTTTGGGTCGGCGAGGTGCCCATCTCGGGCACTATCACCGGCGGGCCTGGCAGTGGCCGGTCGGCCGGGCCGCTATTGCTGCTTCGCCAGCGTTTTGCGCAGGGCATCTGCCTGCGGGTTGGCGAACTTGCCGTCGAAAATTATCGCCTGCGGCGTTGCCTTGTCTGTCTTGTAAAATTCGGTATTCCATTCCTGGCGCGGATGGATCACGGCGCCCTCGAAACTCGCGCCGAAATAGATACCTTGATTGCGCGAGAAACTGTAAATGTCGGCGCCGAAATTTGTCGTTGTGGAGGCTTCCGCCCCAACGCCGACCGGCCCGGCCGCAACACTGATATCGGCGCCCAGTTTTACCTCGTTGTCCACCACCGAGCTGATGGCCTTGTTGGTCATGATCAGCAGCATGACTTCGGAGGATTGGCCGCCGATCTGAAGACCGAAGCTGGCTGCGCCCAGGGTATAGAAGGCGGGGTAACTCCAATTGCCGTTCGCGCCCCGGGCGAGCAGTACGCCGCTGCCGCCTTCCCCGCCGATTACAAAGGCAGCCTTGAAGATATTCGGGTAGACCATGACCGCCTTGGCATTCTTCATCAGCTTGCGGACGGTCGGGCCCACATCCGGGTCCTTGAGAATATTCTGTACGGTGAACTGGGCCTCGACGACCAGCTCCGTACTCTCGGACTCGGCCGCGGCGGTATTTGGGAAAACCAACGACAACGCTAGCAAGACGCAACAGATCTTACAGAGCCTCAGGAGAGATCCGGCCATGTGGGGGGTTCCCTTCGCATCGGTAAAAAAAAGCATCTACGCACGGGAACGAATCATACCGGCTGGCGAATGTCCAGCGGCGTAATTCGTCAGTCGCACAAGATTGCGAGAGCAGCCGCAAGGCGAGATATCCGCGACACTGTCGCATTGTTCCAACTGCACTATAAATAGGTTCCCGCGAGGGCATAGGGCAAACCGCCGGTGCCCAGTTTGAAACGGGCAATGCCCGGCGCGCGTCTTGTATCGATGCCGCCGAGATCGAGCCGCGCCGTGCCGCTGTCGCGGAGCGCCAGCATGCCGCGCCAGAGCAGCAGCGTTCCGGCTTTGTGCTGCCGTCCTTGCGGCCCGGCCCAGCCGACAGCATAGGTCGCGGTCGCACCGTGGCGAAGGAACAGGGCGCCGGCGACAGGATCGCCATCGAGAGTCGCGCGCAACATCAGAATGTCTTCGCGCGGCGCGCCGGCGATAATGTGATGCAGTGTCGCCGCGGTCGGACCGCCGAATCGGCGCTTGCGCTGGAGCGCGTGGTACTGTTCCAGCAGCCATTGGGCGCTGCCGGCGTCGCGAATTTTTCCGCTGCCGAGAGGACCGGCCTCGGCGTTGCAGAGCGCATTCCGCCATTTGCCGTGCAAGTCGGCGCGCAACCGGTCCGGATCGGTACCGAGATCGAGAATTGCCGAACCGTGGCCGGTAATGATGCGCCGCCGTCCCAATTGCCGCATCAGTCCATCCGCTTCAACCGGGTCATGCAATTCCGGTGTCCAGAAGAGTATCTCCCGTGGACCCCGCCTGACCGTCGAGCCGATGCACTGCAGTGCGGCCAATTTTTGGTCGCGGGACAGCCCGTGCCGGACCCACACCGGCCCCCGCAGGATTTGCGCCAACGTGACGAACGGGCCGAAGCGCCGGGCAAAGACCTGGAGTGCGGCGATGGAACCGTGCTGATCCTTGACGACCGCGCGACGGACCTCGGTGCCGGGGCGCACCGACATCGCTTCGCCGTACGCCCAGCTCTGCTCGAGCGCGCACCATTCCGCGTCTTCGGTCAGGCGGCGCCAGTCGCGGCGCGCGACGCCCTCCCACTGAATTTTCATATGACTCGAATTTCCGTCATGCCATCGCACCCGCGGGTTGTTATAGTGCCATGCCGATGCACATCCTACCGAAGAAGAATGAAGCCGCCGTCCGTGGCGTCGTGCTGCCGGGCCCGCGTTTTACGAAACGGGCCTGGCTCTACATGGCGCTTTACATCTTTTTCCCGGTAATTGGCGCCGCGTTTTTGTTGGACCTGATCCTGTATTACGTCTTCCGCGATCTTTTCGGCGTGTGCTATGCGGTATTTTGTTTCTTCTGAGACTTCCGCGTGGACCTGGCGACGAACTTGTCGTCGGGGTGATAAGATCAAGCTCTGACCCCATCATCCAACGAATTGAAGGCTGCCGAAATGAGCCAATCCCCCGAAATTTGCCGGATCGCCATGGTGCTGTTTCCGGGACTGACACAGCTCGACCTGACCGGGCCCTATGAAATCCTGGTGCGCATGCCGGGCGCGGAAGTTTCCCTGGTTTCGAGCACGCTCGATCCGGTTCGCACCGATCGCGGCCTCGTACTGACGCCGGATGCGACATACGACGACCTGCCCGATCCCGATATCCTGTTCGTGCCCGGCGGACCGGGGCAGCTCCCGGCGATGGATGATGCGGCGCTGATCGCGTATCTGCGTCGTGCCGGGAAGGCCGCGAAACTGATCACATCGGTCTGCACCGGATCCCTGCTGTTGGCGGCGGCGGGCTTATTGACTGGCAAGAAGGCGACCTGTCATTGGCTGGCGCATGACCAACTCGCGCTGCTCGGCGCCGTACCTGTCCATCAGCGTGTCGTGGAAGACGGCAACGTCATAACCGGGGCGGGCGTTTCATCGGGCATCGATTTCGGTTTGGTGGTGGCGGAGCGCCTGCATGGCGCACGCGTCGCGCAGGAGATTCAACTCCAAGCGGAATACGATCCATCGCCGCCGCATAACGGCGGCAGCGTCGATAAGGCGCCGCCGGCGGTGGTCGAGACGTTGCGCAAACGGGGGGCCGAGCTTCGGGAAAAGCGCATCGCGGCGGCAACCCGTATCGGCGCTGCGTTGGGCGTGGGCGGGCCGGATTAAGCCGATATTCGCGGGAGCTTTTTGCACGAGGCCGTTTGCTAGGCCAGCCGCCGTATCGGCCCGCCATCCTCGATGAAGCCCTCGACGTGTATCCGCGCCGCGGCGCCCCGGACGACGAAGTTGAAGATGACCGTACCGCGGGCGCTCATCGAAAACGGGGCGAACCGCACGGTCGAACCGTCCGCCACGGGTGGTTCAGGCATCTCGAACTTGGTTTTCAGGACTTCGCCGATGGCGGCGTAAATCACTTCGTCCTGATCGCCGAACCGGACCGCGATGGGCTGTTGGATGTGGTCCGGCTCAAGGGCAAGCGTCCCCCAATTGAACAGGCCGAACCGCACCAGCCGAAGGTCGTCCAGAGGACCGAACGTCTCGATCTCGGTGAACTGGCTGCGCAGCTTTTCGTCCGCTTCGAGCGCCGGCGTCACCACGCATTCATAGGTGATCTTGCGCCGTGGCGCCGCGGCGCGATCGAGCGAGCGTTTGCTCGACCGGAACAGCATGTACACCAAGCCCAGGAGCAGTACGCCCCCCACCACATAGGCCGGATTGTTCACGATGAAATCGAGCGGTCCCATGGGTCGACCCTAGCAGCCCGACGGCGGTATCGCCATGTCAGAGCGGCGAGCGGTTGATCGTCACCGCGCGCCACACGCCCCGGCCCGGGCCGGAAAAATGATCCAGCCGCGTGACCGCGCAATTGTCGGTGGCGAAGGCGAGCGCCGTCTCGGGATCGATCCCCATCGTGTAGGAGAGCGCAGCCCGAATAGTTCCGCCATGGGCGGTGCAGATGATATCCCGCCCGGCATGATCTTCGGTCAACCGGTCGATGGCGGGGGCGACACGGGCCATCAGGTCGAGGAAACTTTCGCCGTTCGGTGCGCGTTCGCCGGCCGCCGCGAGCCAGAATTGACCATGTTTCTCGCCCCGGGAATTGCGAAATTCGTCGCGCCGGACACCTTGCCAATCGCCGAAATGAATCTCACGCAGCGCGGGATCGAGGATCGGCTCCGGCAGCGCCAAGCCGGCCGCCGCGATAGCGGCTGCGGTCTGCTGCGTTCGCGCGAGATCGCTGCTCACCAGGACGGCGTCGCTTGGCAAATAGCGGGCAAGCGCCTCGAAGATCGCCGTGTTGGATGTGTCGGCATCGAGGTCCCGCTGGCCATAGATATGATGGTTCGGGCCCTGTACCGGCGCGTGGCGGATCCACCACCAACGTGTTTCGATCGTTGTCATCTCGGTTTCCTGCAAGAAGGCGAAGACCCTGCTTATAGCGGCCCGGCGGGAGGATCGCCAGAGCCGCAAAAATGACAATTGTGTGCGGCCCGGTGCAATCGGCATGGCACCGTCATCGTGCTTGCGTTATGCAAGGCGGTCCGCCGCAATCACGCAATGACCGAACGCCGCATGACCACACCGACCCAATCCTCGCAATCTTCCCTCGACGAAATTCGCGGCCTGCTGACCGCCTTGCCGGCGGCGGCCGCGCCGGACCGGCCTCCGGCCGGTGCAGCGGCGCTGCTGGAGGTTCTCGGCGATTGGCTCGCATCATGGCAGGGCGGTGTGCCGCATCTCGACCGGCCGCGTCTCGCCATTTTCGCGGGCGCGCACGGTTTCGCGCCCGGGTCGGCGGCGACCGATTCCGTTGCGGCGCGGATCGTGGCTTATCGAAGCGGTGCGGCGGCGGCCAACGCGCTTTGCCGGATGCAGGACAGTGACCTGCGGGTCTACGAAATGGCGCTCGATCGGCCGACCGCCGATTTTCGGGTGACTCCGGCGTTGAGCGATCCTGACTGCGCCGCCGCGATGGCCTACGGCATGATGGCGGTGGAAGAAGGTGTCGAGCTGCTGTGTGTGGCGGCGATGGGCGCGGGCACGCGGATCAGCGCCGCCGCGCTCTGCTGCAGCCTGTTCGGCGGCGCGTCCGCCGACTGGCGGGTACCGCCGGACGGCCCGGACGGTGCGGTAACGGATGGGGTGATCGCGGCCGCCGTCGAACGGCACGCCGGGGCAAGCGATGCGTTGCAGCAATTGCGGTGTCTTGGCGGGCACGAGTTGGCGGCCGTTGCGGGCGCGATCCTCGCCGCGCGAATGGCGCGGGTACCGGTCATTCTCGACGGCTTCGCGGCGACGGCGGCGGCGGCGGTGCTGCATACGCTCGATGGGACCGCGCTCGATCATTGCATTGTTGGCCACCGGGAGGCCGGCGACGCGCATGGCCGGCTGTTGTCGTGCCTGGAAAAGGAAGCGCTGCTCGACCTTGATCCCGGGTGCGGCGCGGGGTGCGGTTCGATGCTTGCGCTGGGCGTCCTGCGCGGCGCCGTGGCGTGCCGTGACTCGGATCCGGAAACGCCTTATTCGCCCGCCTGATGCAGCAGGCCGCGCTGCCGGGCGGCATGGAAGGCGCTCATGAAGACGCCCGCACCCAACAGCAGGCAGGCAAGGTTGAGGGCGAATGCCGCGCCGAGGAAATCCATCCGGAACACGCCGTCGAACAGAATTCCGCGCATTCCCTCGAACACATAGGCGGGCGGCAGGGCCCAGGCGACGATTTGCAGCCACTCCGGCAGGACGCTCACCGGATAATAAATCGCACTGGTGGGCGCGATCAGGAACAGCGCCATCCAGACCACGCTTTCCGCGCCAAGACCGACGCGCAGGAGCAGCGCGGTCACGAGAAGGCCGAGCGCCCAGCCGGTCATCATCAAATTCACGAAGAAAGCGAGCAGCGGCAGTCCGAGATCGAAAATCGAATACCCGTAGAGCGGAATTGCCAGAAATGCTGCCGGTATCACGCCGATCAGGGTGCGCAACAAGCTGATGAAAATCAGCGCAAGCACGAATTCATGGGGTCTGAGCGGGCTGATGAACAATTGGCCGAGGTTGCGCGACCACAACTCCTCGAGAAACGAGATCGAATATCCCAATTGGCCGCGGAACAGCACGTCCCATAGCAGTACCGCGGCGAGCAGTGCGCCGGTGGCCTCGACAACCGCCGAGGATTGGCCGAAGAAATGTTTCGAGATCAGTCCCCACAGGACGATCTGGATACTCGGCCAATAGGCGAGTTCGAGAATGCGCGGCCACGATCCCTTCAGCAGATAGAGATAGCGGAGCACCAACGCGCCGCTGCGTTGTACCGCCCCGCCAAGCCGGTCCCCGAGGGAGTCGCCGGGGCTCATGCCGCCGCGCCGTTTGCCGCCTTGCCGGTGCCGCGCGCAATATCGAGAAAAACTTCCTCCAGCGTGTCGCGGCCGTGCTGTTCGATTAGCGCACCCGGCGCGCCGCGGTCGGCGACCCTGCCCCGTTGCATGATCAGCACCGTATCGCACAGTCGCTCGACTTCCGTCATGTTGTGACTGGCGAGGAGAATCGCTGCGCCCGTCCGATCCTGGAACCGTTTCAGGTAGGTGCGGATCCAGTCGGCGGAATCCGGGTCGAGGCTGGCCGTAGGCTCGTCGAGCAGCAGCAATTCGGGATCGTTGAGCAATGCCTTTGCCAGCAGCACCCGCGTTTTCTGGCCGGAGGACAGGCCGCGAAACGGCCGATCGATCAATGCCTCGAGGTCGAGCTCGGCGGCAAGGTCGGCGATGCGCGCGCTGACACGCCGCATCCCGTAGAGCCGCGCGTACACTGATAGGTTTTCGCGAACCGTCAGCCGCTGCGGCAGATCGAAATAGGGCGAAGAGAAATTCATACGCGGCAGCGCGCGATAGCGATGGTGGCGCATATCGTGGCCCAGCACCGTTACGGTGCCCGCGCTGGGCAGCACGAGACCGAGCAAGATCGCGATGGTCGTCGTCTTGCCGGCGCCGTTCGCGCCGAGTAGCGCGGTCATGCTGCCGGCGTCGACCGTGAAGCTTATGTCGTCGATCGCGGTGACGCCGCCAAATTTTTTGGTGAGGTTGCGGACCTCGATGACGGGTGAGCCGGGCATCGGCGCTATATGGGCCGTCGGCCGAAACTTGGCAAGGGGGGAATCCGCTGCCCGGCCTTGCGAAAATTTCCGCGTCATGCTGCGTTATCGATGATGACCGACGACCAGGATCTGAAGCGGCAAAAGCGGGGACGCCCGCCGCAACTCGGCATAATCGGCGGCGTGCGCCTGCGGTTGCGGACCCTGATCATGATCCGTTGGGTGGCCGCGGCGGGACAGACGGTAACCGTTCTCATTGTCCATTTCGGTCTCGGATTCCCGCTCCCGCTGTTGCTCTGCCTCGGCGTGATCGGGGCGCTTGCCGCGTCCAACCTGCCGCTGTCGCACCGCGCCCTGGCCCGGCGGCGCATCGGCGACCGGGCCGCGGCAATGCTGCTCGGATTCGATGTGGTGCAGCTCGCGCTGCTGCTCTACCTGACCGGTGGTTTGCAAAATCCCTTCGGTATCCTGATCATCGCGCCGGTCATGGTGTCCGCGACGATCTTGTCGCGGGGCGCCACGATTACGCTGACATTGCTCGCGGTTGCCAGCATATCGGTGCTCGCCCTGTTCGGTTTGCCGCTGCCCTGGGCGCCCAAATCGCTCGACCTGCCGCTGGTCTATGTGTTGGGCATATGGACGGCGCTCGCCGTCGCGTCGGTGTTCATCTCGGCGTATGTCTGGTCGGTCGCCGAAGAGTCGCGGCGCATGTCTGATGCCTTGGCCGCGACGCAGATTTCGCTCGCGCGCCAGCAGCGGTTGTCCGCGTTGGGGGCGCTTGCCGCGGCGGCGGCGCATGAGCTCGGATCGCCGCTGGCGACGATCGCGGTGGTGGCGAAGGAGCTGTCGCGCGAAATTCCCGACAGTAGCCCCCATACCGAAGACGTTGAGTTGCTGCTCAGCCAATCGGATCGTTGCCGCCAGATTCTTGCGGGATTGACCCAGACACCGGAAACTGGCGGCGGCGAGCCGTTCGAGCGACAGCGGTTATCGCACCTGACCGAAATCGCAGCCGAGCCCTATCGCGGCGGGCCGGTCGAGATTGTCATTGTATCGGGCGCGGAGGATGAGGTGCCGGGCGACGAGCCGGTGATCGCCCGCAGCCCGGAAATTCTTAGCGGGCTTGGCACGTTGATTCAGAACGCGGTGCAGTTCGCCCGCAGCCGGGTCACGATTACACCGAGTTGGGATGAAAACACCATTCAGATCGTGATCGCTGACGATGGGCCGGGATTCCCGGCGGAAGTTCTGTCGATGATCGGCGAGCCGTTCATTTCGACCCGCGGCGATGACGAAGAGCACATGGGTCTCGGCATATTCATCGCTCAAACGCTTCTCGAACGCACCGGGGCGGAGTTGGGCTTCGCGAACAAGGGGGGCGCCGAGGTTGTTATTCGCTGGCCGCGCGCTATTCTTGACTAACGAACACCGGGGACGGGAAATAAGGCATCGCTCATGCACGATGGGTCCGCCGTGGGCGACCGCCGGCTACTGATCGTCGATGACGACGCACCGCTTCGCAACCGGCTTGCCCGGGCGATGGAGCAGCGCGGCTTCAAGGCGATCGTCGCCGCCAGCGTTGCCGAAGGCATCGAATTGGGGTTGGAGAACCCGCCCGCCTACGCCGTCGTCGATCTGCGGCTGGCGGATGGCAATGGGCTGGAGGTGGTGCATGCCTTGCGCGGCGCCCGCGCCGATATCCGCATTGTCATCCTGACTGGCTACGGCAATATCGCGACCGCGGTCCGCGCGGTGAAGGCGGGCGCGGTCGATTACCTGCCGAAGCCGGCAGATGCCGACATCGTCGCCGCGGCGCTGCTGGAAACGGAACGGCCGTTGCCGCCGCCGCCCGAGGATCCGATGTCGGCCGATCGGGTGCGGTGGGAACATATCCAGCGTGTCTTCGAACAGTGCGACCGCAACGTATCCGAAACCGCACGCCGGCTGAAGATGCATCGGCGAACCCTGCAGCGCATCCTGAACAAGCACGCGCCGCGTGGTTAAGGCCGAATTGAAGCGGTGTACGGTCGCTGGAAGCCCGGCGTCGCGGAACGCTAGAGCTTCAGAGCGCTGGTAATGCCGAAGCGGGCTTCTTCGTGCAGGGCCGAATCGAGAAACCGTCCCTGATACATGGTAATGCCCATCGACTGGCCGAAGCGGATCGCCGCCGCATCGTTGCAATGGCACAAAATGGCGCGGGCTTCGCCGCTCTTTTCCACGGTTTCCTTGAATTCTTCGAGGCGGCCGCCGCCTTCCGTGTCGCTGGCGAGTTCTTCCGACCAGGTTAGTTTGATCAGGTCGGCGCCCAGGGCGGCCCGGTCGACGAAACGCAGGCTCGCCGGCGCGATACCGTCGAGGCAGATCCGATAGCCTTTCTCGCGCAGAAAATCACGCGCAAAGGTGAATTCCGCAAGATCGGAGAAGACGTCGATCAGGTGGAGTTCGACGACGATCGTTCCGCGCCCGCCCATGCGGAGTTGCGAATCGAACTCCAGGAAATCAGGCGAAAGCAGAGTACTGACGTTCATATTGATGCTGAAGGAGGCATGCAGATCCGAATCATCCGCCCGAGCGAGCATTTTGAGCAAGCGCTTATCGAGCGTCCGGGTGAGATGCTGAAACAGCCAGCGATTGGCGGAGAGGTTGACTCCCGGCAGGACCGTGGCCGCCAACTCGTCTATCGAGATATAGAGTTCCTTGAAGATCGGCTTGGGCTGCAGTTCCTTGGACACCGCGCAGCATTGCTGGCGCCGAATAAAGCTCGATAGATCCGCGCTCTGCAGGAATTCCTCGAGCTTGCCGAGTTGCGCCGGCGTAATCGGCCGCTGCGATCCTTGCGACGTCGTTTCGCCCCATTGTTGGGCCCGGACTTTGAGGCGCTGCTGGCGTGCCTGTTCATGGTCGTAGAGATCCTTGGCGAGTCCAAGAAACTCGTCGTATTGCGCCTCAACATTGTACCAGGTCGAAAAATTGTCGGCGACGTCGGTCATCGCTAACGGGTCGTCACTGAACAGGTACCGCAACCGCATGACCGCATCGTCCATGTCCTCGACACTCGCGCCCTTGCAGACGAAGACGAGATCGCCATTGTTGAGCGAGAACATCTGTCCGTCGAATTGCTGCACCAGCCCTTCGAAGGTGTTGCCGGCGACCCGCAGATGGTGATTGCGGCGGTTGTGGTCGCGAAGGTTCGACAGATGAATGTGGATTCCGCGCCGGCCGTCGCGGTGCCGCTCCAGCCGCTGGACGTAATTCAGGAGAAGGTATTCCTGGCTGACCGTCGTCGGCGCGGCCTGTTCTTGGGTCAGGTTCATCCGGTTCCTCGGAGTGCACGGAAGCGCGCGGAAGCCCGGCGCCAAAGCGGCGTATATAGTAGGATTAAAGCCCTTTACGCTAGGTTAACGGTGGCAGTATTCGGTACTGTCATCGGATCGAGAAACACCGAAACCCGAACGAGACCGGTTCCCCGATGTGGCCCATACCCGAAGCGATCTCCGCCCGTGCGCCCGCCGATACCCGGATTTACGCAATCGGCGATATCCATGGCTGTGACGGTTTGCTGGGGAAACTCCTTGGGCTCATCCAGGCGGATGCCGCGGCCGCGCCGGAAGCGCGCAAGCTTCTCGTCTATCTCGGTGACTACGTGGACCGGGGGCCGGATAGCGCGGCGGTGGTCGAGCGGCTGACCCGCGATTCTCCGGCTGAATTTGAGGCCGTGTTCCTGATGGGGAATCACGAGGATCTTATGGTGAACTTCCTCGCCGATCCGGCGGCGGGCCGGTCTTGGCTGATGAATGGCGGACGGGAGACGGCGGCCAGCTATGGCGTTTCGACGGCGGACATACGCCATGGCGGGGCGGCAGAACTGGGTAAGCTCGGTACGATGCGGCAAGCACTGAACGCCAATCTGCCGGCGTCGCATCGCGCTTTCCTCGACACCCTCGTGCCGTTCCATCGCGAAGGCGACTACCTGTTCGCGCATGCGGGAATTCGTCCGGGTGTGCCCCTGGCGGAGCAACGGGGTGAGGATTTCCTGTGGATCCGGGGTCCATTCCTGTCGTCGCCCGAAGATCACGGCGCGGTGGTCGTGCACGGCCATACACCGGTCGACGCGGTGGAGTTTCGATTCAATCGCGTTAACGTCGACACGGGCGCGGTCTGGACCGGCCGGCTGACGGCGCTCGTCTTGCACGGTGAGGAACGCCATCTCATCCAAACGTGAACGGCGCTGGGCCGGCGCGTATGTTAAGGTTGCAACTAAACCCACAATCGGCTAGCGACGGGGCAATCTGAAACCCTGGACGGCAGCGTCTACGCGGCTGGGGCGGAGGCCAGTCAGGGGGAAGCTCGGTGCGTCGGTTGCGAGGGATTGCATGAACAATATGTCTCAACTTTCCGAGCTGGTGTCCCGGTTGCAGGACGCCCGCGTCGTCTGCGTTGGCGATCTCATGTTGGACCGCTATGTGGAAGGAACCGTGGACCGGGTGTCGCCGGAAGCGCCGATACCCGTGCTGGCGGAGCAGCGGGAAATCGCGATGCTTGGTGGTGTCGGCAACGTGCTGCGCAATTTGGCTGCCCTAGGCGCCGCATGCGATCTGGCCGCAGTAATCGGTATTGACCGGGCGGGTCGGGAACTCGCCAAGCTCGTCGCCCGCGAGGCCAGGGTCACGCCGCGGCTGCTGTCGATTCCCGGCCGTCAGACCAGCATCAAGACCCGGTTCGTTGCGGGCGGCCAGCAATTGTTGCGCTCCGACCGGGAAACCACCGAGCCGATCAGCGCGACCGAACAGGCTTCCATGCTCGAAGACGCCCGCTCCGCGTTGCAGGCGGCGGAAAACACGGTGATGGTGCTGTCGGACTACGGCAAAGGGGTGCTCGAGACGCCGCTCCTGCAGGACCTCATTGCCTTGGCGAAAGGCGCCAATATTCCCGTAATCGCAGACCCGAAGGGACGGGATTTCAGCCGTTATCGCGGCGTCTCCATGCTGACGCCGAACCGGCAGGAATTGGCGGCGGCGACGGCGATGCCGACCGGCTCGGACGAAAACGTGATCGCGGCCTGCCGCAAGCTGATCGCGGATTTCGACGTCGGCGCGATTCTGGCGACCCGCAGCGAACGGGGCATGTCCTTGGTCACGCGGGAGGAGGCACATCATTTCCCGGCACGGACGCGCGAAGTCTTTGATGTTTCGGGCGCGGGCGATACGGTCATCGCCGTGCTCGCCGCCGCCATGGCGGCGGGGACATCGGCGCCGGAGGCCGCCCAACTTGCGAATGTTGCGGCTGGCGTCGTCGTCGGCAAAGTCGGTACGGCGGTGGCCCATTCGAATGAAATTCTCGCCGCGCTCCACGCGTCCGAATTTATGGATGCGGAGGCGAAGGTGGTCGCGGTGGAGACGCTGATCGATCGCGCCAGTACCTGGCGCCGGCAGGGATGGCGCGTCGGCTTCACCAACGGGTGTTTCGATCTTCTGCATCCGGGGCATGTATCGCTTCTCAAACAGGCAAAGGCGACCTGCGACCGGCTGGTGGTGGGCCTGAACAGCGATGCGTCGGTGAGGCGCCTGAAAGGGCCCGACCGGCCAATCCAGAGCGAAGGCAGCCGTTCGTCCGTCCTTGCATCGCTCGCGGTAGTGGATCTTGTTGTGATCTTTCACGAGGAAACGCCGCTCGCCCTGATTGAGGCATTGCGCCCCGACGTGCTGGTCAAAGGCTCGGACTATGCGGTCGACGAAGTTGTCGGCGCCGAGAAAATGCGGAGCTGGGGCGGCGAAATTGTGCTTGCAGATATTTTGACCGGATACAGCACGACGAACACTATACGCCGAATGGCGAAGTAAGCGGCGAGGACCCGTGACAGAACGGCTGGATGGTAGGCTATGACCGGAATCGATCTGCTGGCATTTTCGATTCCCTTGCTGATCGTACTGCTGGGCGCCTATGTCGTTCGCCAGGCGCGGCGCAGCCGGGAGTCGGAGCTCGCCTATAAGCTGAGGAAATGCAATATCGCGCTGCATGACGCGGAAATATCGCTCGATAACACCGTGCACTACTACAAAACGGAGATTAACCGGCTGGCCGCCCGGCTCGGCGAAGCGCCGCCGGCCGACCCGCCCGCGGGCGCATCCGCCAACGGGTCATCCAGCCGTGGACCATCCGGTATGGGGAATGATCGAAATTCCGCGGATGGGCGCTTCCGGCAGGCCAAAACCACTTTCGCGCGGCTCTATCATCCGGACCGCATTACCGGCGACGGTCTCGAAAAACGGATTCGGACCGAGGTGTTTAAGGAATTCTGGGATGAACTCGAACGCATCGAGCGGCGCGGTCCATGACCCGGCGGCCGGTTTAATCGTCGGGCCCCGGGTTTCGACCTAATAGGCACCGCCCGGGTCGGAGTGCTGCATCAAACGTCTTGCGGCGGTCCGTGCGTAGCGGAGCGCGAGCGCCCGGCGCCGCGCGGCATTCATGCGAACTTCCGGCGCCTCCCGGACAATCGCGCCACCATAGGTGTCGGCCACGATGAGACCGCATTCGTCCGGAATGAGGGATGTGGGAAAGTCGGTCGGCACCGCAAAATAAAAGAAATCGCAGAAGGGCAGATAATCCGGCCATTTTTGGTCGGCGCGGAAATCGGCGACCGACGTCTTGATCTCGGCGATGGTGAACAGGCCGTCCGCGGCCAGGGCGGTGACATCGGCACGGCGTCGGTTCCGCAGAGAAAATTCGAACAGCGCCGTCTGACCCAGATCGGCAAACAAGCGGGCGACACCGCGCGCCAGCGCCCGTGCCGGTTCCGCCGGGGTGGCCAGGTCAGGCGAAAGCATTGACGGCACCTCTTGCATGACGCCTCAGCCTACCATGAACAAAACCAGTACAAAAGGGCTGCCGGGGCGGCGGGCAATCAAATCAGCGCGTCGATGACCGCCCGGAGTTCACGGCCGGTGACATTGGTTTTCGTGGCATTCACCCGATGAATGAAGCGATACGCCAACTTGCTCTGGCGGTCGAACACGAACAGCGTCGGAATTCGGTCGACGCCGCCGAACCTGCGGGAAATTGCCTCGGTTCCACGCAGCACGGTGAAGGGCGGCGCGGCGCGGTCGAGAAATCGTGCCAGGCGGCCGGCGTTCGACAATCCACCCCAATCCTCCAGCAGATTAATTGCGATAATGGAAACCCTGTCGGCCGGATAGGCGCCGTGAACGGCTTTCAGGTGACGGAACTCTTCGACGCAAGGCGGGCACCAGCTTGCGAAAAACGTGACAACGACGATCCGGCCTTGCAGCCGAGGTGTGGGGGCGCCGGCGAGATGCGCCAGGGCGCGCAACTCGCCGGCCATCGTTGGGGTCAGCGTGAGTGCGGGCGCCGTTGGCGTCTCGGCCGCGCGGGTGGATTGCGCGTTCGCCGGTACGCCGGTTGGCGGCGTGGTTGCGTCGGCGAGCGCCGTCAGGAGTAGAGCGCCAATGATCGAGCGTGGCCATGCAGTCATGCCTTCAGTATGCCGGAAGCACGGTTGGTGAGCCGATAAATTCGTTGTGATGGCCCGGCCGGTACTTTTCTTTGACGGAGCGGATGCCATTTAAGAGGTAGTGCTTCGGGTGCGAGAGAAAACCAATTAGGGGTATCGCTGATACCTTTTGGTAATAAGTAGAGGCCAAACTGATCCGAATTGTGAAGTTGGAGTGTCAATGAGATTGGATCCATGCTGACCGCCGATCAGCTGCGCGCCGCGCGGGCCATGCTCAATTGGGGGCAGGAACAGTTGGCGCAGGAGTCCGGTATTTCGCGGCCGACGATCAAGCGCATGGAGGGACCGATGGGTCCGGGGCGCAGTTCGGTTTCGACGTTGGAGGCGGTTCGCCTTGCCCTTGAATCGGCCGGGATTGAATTTCTCGGTGAAGATGACGTGAGCGGTGCGGGCGTTCGCCGGCGCAAATCCTCGGCGAAATTGCTAAGCCGTGAGGCGGACCCGATAAATCGCGTGGTAAAATTTCGTATCAAGTATGAAAAGCGCGACTACGAGTGTGTCCTCCGGTCAACGGTATTGGATGGGCTGGACCAAAGGGTCACGGGGTATGCCACCGCGACGGAGATTGAGGCCGCGTTCGATCGGCATGCGTCGCTGGTGATCGACCACGCGCGCAAGGTGGTGGCCGAAGGGTTGGCCCGCGGCGGTGCCCTGACCCTATGGCCCGAGGATTTTGCGGAAACCGGCTGACCCGGATCCGTTGGCGGATTGAATGGCGGCGGTGCGCCGCTTGTGTGGAGTGGAGACCGTTTCATGGTGCGGGTGCGTCCCTTTTGGAAACACTAAACATTCTGGCGCTCGCGCTTGGCGCGGCGTGGGCCAGCGGCATCAACCTCTATGCCGCGGTTCTGCTGCTCGGCGGGCTTGGGACGGCCGGCGCGATCGATCTGCCGGCGGATCTGCAAATCCTGTCGCATCCAGCCGTGCTTGTGTCGGCGGCGGGCCTCTACCTCGTCGAGTTCGTGGCCGACAAGGTTCCGGGAATCGACTCCGCCTGGGACGGCGTGCATAGCTTCATCCGTATTCCGGCCGGCGCGCTGCTGGCCGCTGGCGTGGTCGCACCCTATGGAAAAGAATACGAGGTCGTCCTGGCGCTGCTCGCCGGCGGCGCCCTGGCGGCGGCGAGCCATGCCACCAAGGCGGGTAGTCGCGTTGCGATCAATACGTCGCCCGAACCCTTCAGCAATTGGACCGTTTCGCTGTTCGAGGATTTCCTGGTTATCGGCGGGTTGATCCTGGCCCTGTTCAAGCCCGCCTTGTTCCTGATGCTGCTCGGTATATTCATCCTTATTGTGCTGTGGCTGCTGCCGAAACTGTGGCGCGCGCTGCGGCGGCTGTTCGATGGCCTGCGGCGGACCGCGGGATCCGAGCGGCGGGGCTTCAAGCTGGATTTCAGCGCGCTGAGGGGCAGCCCCGATGCGGATCTGCCGAGGGCGGACGAATGACCCGGGAACAACCGGTCCTTCGAAAACACCTGCTGCATTTTGCCGTGCTTGGACTGGTGCAGGGCTTGGCGCTTGTTTTCTTGAATTTGCATGCGGTGACAGCATTCGCCGGTCCGAACGTGACGCTGGCGGCGCGGATGTTCGTCGTCCTGGCGCCGGGGCTGCTCATGCTGTTGGTGCAGCGCGCGCGCTGGCGTGAGCCGGCGATCTTCGCCGCCGCCATGGCTCTGGTGGTGGCTCTGGTGTATCTTTGGGCCGAGTCCCGGTTTGGAGTTCCCCATTCCAAATTCGACGACATTCTGTTTCCCGCCATCGTCGTAGCGATGACCGTGAGCACGGTCGCCCTACCATTGTTTCAGGTCTGGCTGGCGGAACGCCGCACCCGAATTCCCTATCCGCCCTTTTTTGAGCACGCCTGGAACAATGTCATCACCTTCGCCGTTGGCGGGTTGTTTGTCGGCGCGGCATGGCTTCTCCTGTGGCTCTGGGCCAGCCTGTTCGCTCTCGTGAATATCGACTTCTTCGAGGACCTTTTCTCAGTGCACTGGTTTGCATTACCGTTCAGCGGGCTGGCAGTCGGCCTTTCGCTTGCGGTCATCCGGTCACATGAGCGGATCGTCCGCTCGATCCGCGACCTCGCGCTTGCCTTGTTCGCCGTGCTGGCGCCCATTCTGGCGATCGCTTTGATCCTCTTTTTGGCTGTCCTCCCCTTTAGCGGGCTGGAGCCGTTGTGGGGTACGGGACACGCCACCGGGGTTCTTTTCATCGTCGCGATCGGCGCCGTATTTCTCGTTAACGCCGTGATCCGGGACGGCGCATTTGGACCACCGCCGCGCTTTATGGCGCTCTTGCTCGGCGTGCAGCTTGTCATCGCGCCGGTCTTTGCAGGCCTGGCCGCATACGCCACCATGCTGCGAGTCGGCCAGTATGGTTTAACGCCGGATCGGGTTTATGGCTTCGTATTTGCCGGTTGTGCCGCCCTGTGGACCGTTGCCTACGCCTATGCGGCAATTCGGTGGCGCGCCGCTTGGCCCGATGCGGTGCGGCGTCAAAACCCGGTATTGGGGATAGGTACGGCATTGCTCGCTCTCG
>CAYYBI010000394.1:0-4404 GCA_964469835.1 uncultured Rhodospirillaceae bacterium | reverse complement strand
ACTTGGATCTCGCCCCGCTCGTAGAGTCCGACAAAATCGTTCGGATCGACTCGCTTGAAAGCAATTTCCTTGATGTTCGGCAACCCCGGCTTACGATAGCGGGAGTTCGCGACGAAGCGGACACGCTCTTCATCCCGGTCGAGGAGCCGATAGGGCCCGGTCCCAACCGGGTTCTTGGAAAGGTCGCCACCTTCGTCCGCGAAACGGCGATGCACGATCGCCGCCGGATAATTGTATAGGTTCTCGGGGATTGCCAATTCCGGCTTGCTTAAATGAAGCCGCACGGTGTGACGGTCGACCACTTCGACGCCGCCCGCCGACAATCCGGAAAAAAGGCTCTTGTTCGACGATCCTGTTTTCGGATCCACCCAGCGCCGGAAATTGAATGCGACATCCTCGGCGCCAAATTCGTCGCCATTCGACCAGTGGACGCCACGGCGCAGCCGAAAAGTCCATGTCTTGAGGTCCTCGGAGGCGGACCATGCTTCCGCCAAGTAGGGCCTAGTCAAATTATCGCTGCCGGTAATGGTGAGATATTCCACGATATGGCGCGCGACATTCGATTTCTCGGTCCAGTCGAACCGGGCCGGGTCGGTCATCTCCTGCACCTTCATCGAAACCCGCAGCGTACCGCCCGCCGCACCCGGCGCCGCGCGGACCGCTCTTGGCGCAAGACCGGCCAGCACAAAGGCCGCGGACACACTCAGCCCCAGCAACGTCGCCGTCCGGACAAAGACGCGCCGGTCGGTCTCGTCCCGGCGCGCGAGCGCCGCCAAATCAGGGATCGCCGGGTGTATTTCGGCGCCGGCGGCCGCCGCCGCTTTGCTGGACCTCCGCTTCATCGATCCTCCTACTCCCGGCCATTTTCCACTGATCGGATGCCCACGCGTAGCGTGGCTTCCTTCGTTCTAATTATAACCACATTGGTACGCAATACTTGCGCCTTGCAGCACAAACCCAGGTATGGAAACTGCTAGTCATGCTTCATTTACGTGCAATCCGCCCATTCCTAACTGCAATCGCCATGGCCACGCTCCTCTGCCAGGCGCCCGCCATGGCCGACACGGTCATCAAGCTCAAATATATCCGCGATTCGGACAAACGTCCGGTGGAGCAGTACTACCTGTTGCTGCATGGCAAGGATCCTGCACTCGAACTACCCGACCCGGTGGCGGTGCTGCTGTTGTTTCCGGGCGGCGGCGGCCGCTTGGGACTGCAGGACGACCGGCTCAGCATCAACGCACAAAACGTCCTGATACGGACCCGGCACCTGATTGCCGCCGAAGGCCCGTTTGCCGTGGCAGTCTTGGACGCGGCGTCCGAATTCCACAATGAAACGATTTTCCCCGGCGGACTGCGTGGTCAGCGCACCAGCGCCGCCCATCTTGAGGATATCCGGCGTGTAATCGCGGACCTCCGCAATCGCTTCCCCGGCAAGAAAGTATGGCTCGTCGGCAATAGCCGGGGCACCATCTCGGCGGCCAATGCGGCCGCCGAATTGCCGGTTGGACAGGGGGGGCACGGTCTGGTGCTGACATCGCCCGTCACCGTCAAACAACCGGCGCGCGGTGCGCTTGACGATGTGCGACTTGGCGGAATCAAGGTTCCGACCATGATTCTCACGCATCGTTCCGACAAATGCGCGGTCACGCCGCCCAAAAACGCACGCAAGCTGAAAAAGAAACTCACCGGCATCAAGCAGGTGAAAATCAAGCAAATGAAAGGCGGTAGCCTGCGAATTTCCGCAGCCTGCAAGGCACTCGGCCCGCACGGATTCTTCGGCGTCGAGCTAAAGACGATCCGCACAATCGGCGAATTCATCACACGCTTTTGAATTGGCGCTTCGCCGTCACGACTGCTCCCCCGTGATATTGCGTCGAGCCGCGAAATCGCTATCAAAATAGTCACCCTGACACCGTTTCCCGGAAGGCTGCACCGTGACCGAAAAGACTGCTAAATTATTAGATAAGTCAACGCTGTACGAGGGGTTCTTCAAATTTACACTCTTCAAATTGCGGCATAGTTTGTACAGCGGCGGCAGCAGCCGCGCCTTCACGCGCGAGGTTCTTGAACGGAACCCCGTCGCGGCCTTGCTGCCCTACGATCCTGTCCGCGACCAAGTGGTGTTGATCGAACAGTTTCGGCCCGGCGCGTTTGCCGCGAACTGGCCCTCCCCCTGGATCATCGAAGTCATCGCCGGGATCATCGAATCGGGTGAAACCGCGGAGGAGATGGTGCGCCGCGAGGCCATGGAGGAAGCGGGCTGCACGGTGACCGACCTGGAACCCATCGTCTCGTTCTTCCCGAGCGCCGGCGGCTGTTCGGAAGTGGCGCATTTCTTCTGCGGCCGGGTCGACGCGTCCAACATCGGTGGCATCCACGGGGTCGACGATGAAGACGAGGATATCCGGGTCTTTGTCGAAACCACCGACGACGCGCTGAAAATGCTGGATGCCGGGAAAATTCAGAGCTCGATCGGCGTAATTGGCCTGCTCTGGCTGGCCCGCCATCGCGATCGGATGCGCACCCAGTGGACTTGACCGATGCAGCGGCATCCGCTTCTTTAGATACGGGCGCGCAGTGAGCCAAACCTAGCCCCCCTGGAAACCCGAAGGATGCGCCGGCCATGGACGTTCGCGACGGCTTTATCGACAGCATCGGAAATACGCCGCTGATCAAGTTGAAGAAGGCGTCGGAGCAGACCGGCTGCACGATTCTAGGCAAAGCCGAATTCCTCAATCCCGGCAGTTCGGTGAAGGACCGCGCGGCGCTTGCCATCATCGAGGACGCGGAAAAAAACGGACAGATTCAGCCGGGCGGCATCGTCGTCGAGGGTACCGCCGGCAACACCGGAATCGGCCTCGCCCTTGTCGGCAACGCGCGCGGCTATCGCACGGTAATTGTCATTCCCAAGACCCAGAGCCAGGAGAAAAAAGACATGCTCCGGCTGTGCGGCGCCGAGTTGATCGAGGTACCGGCGGCGCCGTACCGGGACCCCAACAATTATGTTCATGTCTCCGAGCGCAAGGCCGAAGAGCTTGCTAAGAGCCATCCCCAGGGTGCGATCTGGGCCAACCAGTTCGACAATATCGCAAACCGGGACGGACACTACCGCACGACCGGCCCGGAAATCTGGGAACAGACTGACGGCACGGTCGACGGGTTCATTTGCGCCGTCGGATCGGGCGGCACCCTGGCCGGCGTGGAGCAGTTTCTGCGCGAACGGAAACCGGACATCAAGATCGGCCTCGCCGACCCGATGGGCGCGGCGCTGTATAACTACTACAAGTATGGCGAGTTGAAATCCGAGGGCGATTCCATCACCGAAGGCATCGGCCAGGGCCGTATCACCAAGAACATCGAGGATATGGCGGTCGATTTTCCGTACCAGGTTCCCGACGCGGAGGCGCTGCACATCGTCTTCGACCTGCTGAAGGAGGAAGGCCTCTGCCTCGGCAGTTCGAGCGGCATCAATGTCGCCGGCGCGGTCCATCTGGCGAAGGAGCTCGGCCCCGGCCACACGATCGTCACGGTGCTATGCGATTTCGGGACGCGCTATATCTCGAAAATGTTCAACCCGGCATTCCTGCGGGAAAAGAACCTGCCGGTGCCCGATTGGATGGAATGATGCCCCAGACCGAGGAACTGTTTCGCCAGGACGCCTATCTGCGGGAATGCGACGCCATCGTCACGGGCGTCAACGACCGCGGTGGCATCCTGCTCGACCGGTCGGTGTTTTATCCCACAGGCGGTGGACAGCCGGGCGATACCGGCGTGCTGCGGCTCGAAAATGGGGACGAGCTTCGCATCGCAACGACGGTCAAGGGCGATGGCGACGCGAATGTGGTGCATGTGCCGGAGGATGGGCAGAAGGCGCCGGAGGTCGGAACGAAACTGACCGCCGCGATCGACTGGGACCGCCGCTATGCCCATATGCGTATGCATTCCGGCCTTCACCTGCTCTGTGCGGTGGTGCCGCACGGCGTGACCGGCGGCCGCATCGGCGCGGACAAGAGCAGCCTCGATTTCGATATCGGCGACGCGACGCTCGACAAGGAGCACATCTCCAGCGAACTCAACCGCCTGGTCAGCGAAGACCATCCGGTCAATCCGCGCTGGATCGACGAGACCGAATTGGACACCAAGCCTGAGCTTGTGCGCACCATGTCAGTCCAGCCGCCGCGCGGCGCGGGAACGGTGCGCCTGCTCGACATCCCGGGCGTCGACCTGCAGCCCTGCGGCGGTACCCATGTGGCGCACACAGCCGAAATCGGCACGCTGCGCGTCGCCAAGATCGAAAACAAGGGCAAACGCAACCGCCGGGTCAACATCGTGTTCGACAGTTAGAGATGCCGGAGCCGTACCGCACCTCGCGAACGAGAGGAAGACCCGTTCCGGTTATAC
>CAYYBI010000393.1:0-8604 GCA_964469835.1 uncultured Rhodospirillaceae bacterium | reverse complement strand
CGCACGGTTTGAAGGTATCGCGGCAATTTTGGGTTGGGCTCGATCTTGCGTCGCAGGCGCGTTACCTGAACGTCGATGGTGCGTTCGCTGCCTTTAATGCCGCAACGCCGCGCGAGATCGGATCGGCTCAACACCCGGCCGGCATTCTCCGCTAACACCCGCAACAGGCTGGCTTCGGTGGTCGTCAGTCGGATCGGACCGGCGTTGTTTACAAGCAGTTGGCGTTCGGTCAGGAACCGGCAATGACCGAGCAGGATTTCGCTTACGGTTGCGGCGATCTCGGCGGGTGCCGGACTGCGGCGCAGCACCATGCGAATTCTCAACAACAATTCACGGGGCTCGAACGGCTTTGCCAGATAGTCATCGACCCCTGCTTCCAGGCCGTCGATCCGCGCGTCCACCTCGCCCATAGCCGTCAGCATGAGTATGGGAACTTCGTTTCCGGTGCGAAGAAAGCGGGCGAGCGAGAGACCGTCCTCACCCGGCATCATTCGATCCAGCACGATCAGATCGAATGCAAGGGATTCGAGCTGGTGGCGTGCCTGGCCGGAATCGGCGGCAACGGTGACCCGGAAACCGTTGTCCATCAGATATTTACGAAGAAGGTCGCGCAGCCTGGTGTCGTCATCGACGACGAGGATGTGCGGTGGTTCATTATCCATGGGGCGACTATACCACCGCTATCGGTTTCGCCCACAGGCGGTGATCGGTTGCGGGTGCTTGGATCAGCGGCGCGGAATCCAGTCCCGCTCGAAACGGGCGCGATCTTCCGGTTGTGACATAATGCCGAGCATTACCTTCCGGAACCCTTCAACCGCCTCGGCCCCCGCGTCGCGATACGCCCGCGCGATCCGGGCGCGCTGGTTTTCGGTCAGCAGCCGTTCGAGTTCAAGCCCCTTTTCGGTGAGCTTCAACAGGCGCTGGCGGCGATCCTGGGTGCCTTTGCTCTGGACGATGAATTCTTCCCGTACCAGTTGGCTGAGAACCCGGCTGAGGCTCTGCTTGGTTATCCTCAGGATATCCAAGAGGTCCGAAACCGCCATGTCCGGGTAGCGGCCGACGAAGTAGATGACCCGGTGATGCGCCCGCCCGAAGCTGTATTCGGCGAGAATCGCGTCCGGCTCGGCGGTAAAGTCCCGATACGCGTAAAACAGCATCTCGATGCCTTGGCGCAACTCCTCGTCCCGAAGGAACAAGGGATTCACACCGGGCCGGCCGGTGGAGGTCGGTGAAGATATGTCAGTCATGTTGACATATATGCTCCTGAATGATACAAACTGCAACCGGTTTCCGACATAATGTGATAATTCCTGCCGGATGTGGGTAAGATTAATAGCCTGCCGAGAAAATAATTTTTTGGGTCATCGGAGTTCGACGCCATGGAAGAAGCCCCTTATCATAATCGCCCGGGACATATCTGGTATGACGGTAAGCTAGTCCCGTGGGGTGATGCAAATCTTCACGTTCTGAGCCATGGTCTGCACTACGCATCCTGCGTGTTCGAGGGCGAACGCGCCTACAATGGCCGGATTTTCAAATTGAACGAACACACGCAGCGGCTGGTCGACGGCGCCCGGACGATGGATTTCGAAATTCCCTATTCGGTCGAACAGATCGATGCCGCGTGCAACGAAGTCCTCGAATCACAAGACCTGAGCGAGGCCTATATCCGACCGATCGCATGGCGTGGGTCCGAGATGATGGGCGTCTCGGCGCAAAGTGCGCAAATTCATCTGGCGATTGCGGCGTGGCATTGGGGCGCTTATTTCACCCCCGAGGCCCGGATGGAAGGCATTCGCATGATGTGGTCCAAATGGCGCCGGCCCGACCCGGCGACGATCCCGTGCAAGACCAAGGCGGCCGGGCTTTACATGATCTGTACGCTGTCAAAACACGCGGCCGAAAAAGACGGTTATAACGACGCGCTGATGCTCGACTATCGCGGGTATATCGCGGAGGCCACGGGCGCGAACATATTTCTGGTCATCGACGGCACAATCCACACGCCGTTGCCCGATTGTTTCCTCGACGGGATAACGCGGCGCACGGTAATCCAGCTTGCCAAGATGCGCGGCCTTGAAATCGTGGAGCGGCATATCCAGCCCGAAGAGCTCGATAACGCGAGCGAGGTTTTCCTTTGCGGCACGGCGGTCGAAGTGACGCCGGTGCGCGAGATCGGCGACCGCCGGTTCACGCCGGGAGAGATCACCCGCAGCCTGCTTCAGGATTACGACGAGGAGGTTCGCCGCGAGGTCCCGACGACAATGAATGCACCGAAGGCCAACGCGGCCTAAAGCCGCCGCGACTCAGTCCGGTTTTGGCGCGGTCGGGCCAGCCGGCGCGCGCCAGGCGTCGATGCCACCCTCGAGATAGCGCGCGTCATAGCCCTGTGATTGCAGGTATTCCGCGACGTCCTGGCTTACTTCGTGGCCATGCACGCAATAGGCGATAACCGGGGCGTTCTTGGGGATCGTCCCGGCGCTTGTGGCGATGGCGTCAGGATCGTGCCATGTGGCACCCGGGATCACGACTGTGTCCGCTTGATAGGCCGGGCTGCGTCGAACATCGAGCAGCACGAATTCATCGTTGCTGTCGAACAATTTTCTGAAATCGGCTTGTGTGATACCAGCCGTCGAACCGCTCATGGGTTTCTCCTTTTCGATCTAAATCAAACGAATGAGACGTAGGCAAGGCCGAACGCCGCCCCGGCGGCGATTAGCGGCGGCACGGTGACTTTGAATTTCACCAGGGCCAGAAGAGCGATCAGGGCCAGTGTGACCGAAAGCGGATCGACGCCGGCGAAGCCGCCGCTCGCGTCCGACTTGATGAAAACCGCCTCGCCGAAAAACACCGCCAGATTGAGAACCACGCCGACTACGGCGGCGGTGATTGCCGACAATGCGGCGTGCGCCTTGGGTTGTTCCTGGATGCGGTCGACAAAGGGGGCGGCGGCCAGGATGAACCAAAAGCAAGGAAGGAAGGTGACGTACGCCGTAAGCAGCCCGCCGATCAGGCCTGCCAGGAGCGGCGACAGGACACTGCTGCCGACGAGGCCGGCAAAGTAGCCGACATAGACGGTGACCAGGATCAACGGGCCCGGCGTCGACTCGGCAAGGGCCAGCCCGTCGATCATCTGGGCCGGGCTCAGCCAGCCATGGGTCTCGACCGCCGCGTTGGCAATATACGGCAGCACCGCATAGGCGCCGCCGAAAGTGACGAATGCCGCGGTGGTGAATAGCTGCACGATGCCGCCCCAGGGGGACAGGCCCAGTGTCATAAAAACCGCGGCCACGGGGATGAGCCAGAGCGCCAGGAAGATCACCGTGATTTTGATGAAGCGTCGCATCGACCCGCCCGCCGGCGCCTGCGGCTTGGCCGGACTATCGCCATCCGCGCCCGAGGCAGGCGACCCATGCGTCGAATGCGGCGGCATCAGCGACGGAAAGAGCGCGCCGAACACACCCGCTGACAGAACGACGAGCGGAAAGGGTACGCCGAAGAAATACAGCGCGATGAAGGCGGCGGCGGCAAGACCGACCGTCGTCGGACTGCGCAGCGTTCTCGAGCCGAGGCGCCAGAGCGCATGCAAGACGATCGCGACGACGATCGGCTTTATGCCGAAAAACATCGCCGCGACGTATTTGTTCTCGCCATGAGTGGCGGCGACCCAGGCGAGCGCGAGTATCAAGATCATGCCCGGCACGATGAAGGACAGCCCGGCGAAAATCGCGCCCCGCAGCCCGTGCATGCGCCATCCCAGATAGGCCGCCAACTGCTGCGCCTCGGGGCCCGGCAGAAGCATGGCGAAGTTCAGGCCGCGCAGGAACTCGGCCTGGCCGATCCAGCGCAGCCGGTCGACCAATTCAGTCTGCATGATGCCGATCTGGCCTGCCGGACCGCCGAAGCTGATGAAGCCCAGCTTGGTCCAAAAGCGGATTGCTTCGGCAAATGACACGGTCGGTGTCTGAGAGTCGCTGTTCTTGGCGGCGTCAGGCGTATGGTCCATATACAGTCCTCCCTTCGATCATCCGGCATTCGGATCGTCGAGTAGAGGCAGTGCTTGGACGGAAGGCCGCCTTTAAGCCCCGGGCGTCTGCCGTGCCCGATGGTGAAGGACGTACATAACACGGAGTGCCGATCCTGGCAAATTCATCGCTGCCGTTCCCGGTGCAGAATATAGAGCCCGCTGGCCACGACGATCGAACCGCCGGTGAGGATCCAGCCATCCGGAATGTCGTTCCAAAACAGGTATCCGATGAGCACGGCCCAGAGGATCGACGTGTATTTGAACGGTGCGACGACTTTCGCCTCGGCCAGCCGGAAGGTCTCGATCATCAGGAAATGTGCCGATCCCTGGAACAGGGCGCACAGGACGAACAGCCATAGATCGCCGGCGCGCAAGGGGACCCAACCGGTTACCAGCGACATCGCCACGCCTCCCAGCACGATGACGCCGGTCGTGATCGCCAACGTGGCGGTGGACGAATCGCCGCTGCTGATGCGGCGCGTGATGGCGTCGCGGGCGGCGCTCAGGAACGCGACGGCCAGCGGCAGCAGCGCAGCGACCTGAAACGCCGCGGGCGTCGGACGCAGCATGATCAGCGTACCGATGAAACCCGCGATGACGGCGCTCCACCGTCGCCAGCCCACGCGTTCGTGCAAGGCGATCGCCGCGATTGCCGTGAGGATGAGCGGCGAGGCGTGGTTGATCGCGAACACGTCCCCCAGCGGCAGGAATTTTACGCTTAGGATCATCATAAAGGTCGACGATGCGAGGCATAGTGCGCGTGCCAGCTGACCGATCGGATGGCTAATCCTCAACGTCGCAATGCCGCCGTCGCGTTTGATGAGCGCGCCGATGATCAGAAAAATCAATAAGCCGCGCAGCACCATGATCTGACCGGGCGGGTAATCGACAACAAGGAATTTGACGATGGTCGAATTCAGCGCCAGAAGGGCGCCCGCCGCGATCATGCAGACGATTCCCTTGAAGCGCGATATCGAGAAGGTCGAGGAGGGAGAACTCATGAAGCCGGCATACTACTGTCCGGCGCTTCGCCTTTACCAGGCCATTTTAAGAATTTCGATGATGTCGTCCGGCCCCTTCAACGGGCGCGGGTTGGCGGGAATATAGCGGTCGTGCATGGCGTTCGCCGCAATTTCGGCAAACTGCTCGCGCTTCACGCCGACATCGCGGAGCCGCCGCGGCAGGCCCAGGTCGGAAATCAGCGAACCGACCACCTCGGCCGCTACGTCGCCGGGGCGGTCGAATGCGGCGCTGACCTTTGCCTGCTGCATTTCATTGGCCGGCAGGTTGTAGCGCAAGACGTTGGGCAGCATCACGCAGGAGGTGTAGCCGTGCGGTACGTCCGCCGTGCCGCCAAGCATGTGGCCGATACCGTGGCTTGCGCCGCGGATCACGCCGGCCATCGACCCGATCATCGAGAGCCATGTGCCCATCAGGCAATCCATGCGGGCGTCCAGATCGCCGGGGTTCTCTTTCGTGCGGGCAAGACCGTGGCTCAAGAGCCGCAAGGCGTGCGCGGCGGTGCCGTCCACATAGGGGTGCGGCCGGCTGGAACAAATGTCCTCCACCGCATGGTCGACGGCGCGGATGCCGGTGGAGAGCCACAGCCATTCCGGTGTGTGCACGGTGATCGCCGGATCGAGGATGATCGCACGAGGCACCAGCAGATCATGGCGGTAGCTTTGTTTGACATGACGGATCGGGTCGGTGCCGCCGGCGGTGATGTTGAATTCCCCGCCCGACAGGGTGGTGGGGACGGCAATCTGCCGGATGACCGGCGCCTTGGTCTCGCGGTCGCCCGGCACCTTATACAGGCGCAAAGTCTCCATATCGGTGACGCCATTGGCGAGGCAGAGCACCACCAGCTTGCCGCCGTCGGTCACGCTGCCGCCGCCGACGGTCAGGATGAGGTCCGCGTCCGCCGCGCGCGCCGCATTGGCCGCGGCCACAACTTGGTCGAGTCGCGAATGCGCGCCCATCTCATTGCAAATTCCGGTCAGCCGGCTGCCCAACGCCTGTTCAATGCGGGTGACTACATCCGTCTCGCGGCTCAGCGTACCGCCGACGATGAGATAAATCCGTTTCACCCCCAACCGTTCGGTCTCCTCGGCGACCGCCTCATCGAAGGGTTTGCCGCTGATCACCCGGTCGATGTCGAAATAGGTAAAGACGCTGCTATGGGACATGCGGTCGATCCTTATTCCGCGGCGTGTTTTTTCGGTGGGGGACTTGTATTCCAGCGCTGCGCCGCGGCGTCATCGGTGTCGCGCGCATCGACCCAGCGGCCGTCGCCATCGCCGGTTTCTTCCAGTTTCCAGAAGGGTGCCTTGGTTTTCAACCAATCGATCAGGAAATGGCAGGATTCAAGCGCCGCAAGCCGGTGCGGGCTCGCCGTTGCCACCAGCACGATCTGCTCGCCCGGCTCCATCCGGCCGTAGCGATGGATGATCAGGCTGGCCTCGAGCGGCCAACGCCGGTTCGCCTCCGTCTCGATTTCGGTCAGCATCTTTTCCGTCATGCCGGGATAATGCTCAAGCGTCATGGCGCCGACATTGTCGCTATCCGCGATGTCGCGCACCAAGCCGACGAAACTCGCGACGCCGCCGATCGTGTGATTGTCCCCGGTGAGTTGTTTTAGTTCCTCACCCACGTCGAAATCTTCGCGTTGCACGCGTATGGCCATGTCACCCTCCCGTCATTGGCGGAAACAGGGCGATTTCGTCGCCGGGCGCCACGGCGGAATTCAGTTCCGCGAATTCCTGGTTGATGGCGACGCGGATCGCTGATACATCGCGCAGCGCTTCGGCGTGACCCGGACCCTGGGCCCTAAGCCATTCGATCAGCCCGGCAACGTCGGTGACGTCCGCGGGCGGATCGATTTCCTCCTCGCCGATGCCGGTGCGTTGGCGAAGCCACGCGAAATACAGGACCTTCATCACCTTACCTCGTTGAAGGGCAAAAAATCCACCAGGCTGCCCTTTTCAAGATGGGTCAGGTCTTCCGGTAATTCCACCAGCCCGTCGGCGCCGACTAGCGATGACAGGACTCCTGCGCCGCTTGCGCCGTGTTGGTCGGCGACCGCGATCCCATCCGTCCCTGTCCGCAATCGGGCACGGACATATTCGCGCCGGTCCTTCTTCTTGCGGTACTCGAAGTCGGCCCGCACCCGGTAGTGGTGCGGCGCGAAATTCTCCGCGCCGGCCAAGCGCAGCAGCAGCGGCCGAGCGATGACCAGAAAGGTGACCATCACAGCGACCGGGTTGCCCGGCAGGCCGATGATCGGTGTCGGTCCGGATTTGGCATCGATCTGGCCTAGCGCAACCGGCCGTCCCGGTTTGATCGCAAGCATCCAGAAATGCAGGCGGCCCAGCCGTTCGACCACCGCGCGGATGTGATCCTCTTCGCCGACCGACATCCCGCCGGTGGTCATCAACACGTCATGGCTTTCAGCGGCGTGCGCCAAGGCGCCGGCGATTTCCGATTCCCGGTCCGGCAGGATGCCGAGATCGGTAATGTCGCATGCCAGTTGCCGTAGTGCGGCCTTCACGGTGTAGCGGTTTGAGTCGTAGATCGCGCCCTCGGGCAGCGGTCCGCCGGGCTCGCATATTTCGTCCCCGGTGGAAAAGATCGCGGCGCGCAACCGGCAATGCACGTCCAGCGTGGTGCGTCCAACCGATGCGGCGAGACCGATCGCCTGCGGCTGCAGGCGCGTGCCTCGGTGCAGCACGGTCTTGCCGGCGCGGATATCTTCGCCCGCCAAGCGGCGGTTGGATCCGCGTTCGATGCCGGGTGCGATGGTCACCATGTCGTCGGATTGCTGGCAATCTTCCTGCATCATGACCGTGTCGGGGCCGACCGGCATCGGTGCGCCGGTAAAGATGCGGATAGCCTCGCCACGCTCCGCCGGGCGGCACAGCGGATGGCCCGCGGCCGCGCGGCCGCCGACGGGCAGGCGGGTAGGATCGTTCGGGTCGAGATCATCGAAATAGACCGCATAACCGTCTACCGCGGCGTTATCGTGGCGCGGGACATCGATCGTCGATGTAACATTTTCGGCAAGAATGCGGCCCGTGGCGTCGTCCAGGGAAACCGTTTCCATGCCGACGACCGGGACAATATTCCGGTCCAGCGCCGCCAGCGCTTCCGCGGCCGTCATTCGTGGATTACCCGATGCGAAACAGTCGTCGCTAAGCTGCGCCATCGCTGCCTCTGTTTGGCAGGTCGCAGAATTCTGAAATAAACGCGGCAATCGCCGGAACGTCGTTCAGGTCGAGGATCGGAACCGCGACATCCAAGGCGTCGGGCTGGTCGGTTGCGATTGCGACGACATGAGGATCGTCCGGCGCCAGCAGCGGTTTGCCGACCGACGGACGATGAATCTCCAGTTTGTCGTGGGCGTGTGCCTTGAATCCCTCTACCAACAGCAAGTCGACCGGCGTCATACGCTGTACGAGTTGTTCGAGAGACGGCTCCGGTGCGCCGCGGTTTTCATGCAGCAACGCCCAGCGGTTCGCCGAGGTCACCAGACCCTCGGTCGCGCCGGCGGTTCGGTGGCGATAGGAATCCTTGCCCGGCTT
>CAYYBI010000392.1:0-12100 GCA_964469835.1 uncultured Rhodospirillaceae bacterium | reverse complement strand
CGCCTTTGACGCGCTCGAGCGTATCGGCCGGAGGTTCATGGCCCGCAACAACAGAGTCTACGAGCGGCAACACCCGATCCCACAGCGCCTGAGTCTGGCGAAGCGCCGCCTGCAGGGTAGGGTCATCGATCCGAAAGAGTTGTTGCTCCGGATCACCTTTGCTCAACCCCTTTAACACTCGGCTGAAACGTCTGGCATTCTCCGCAAGGCGCGGACGCAGACGGGGCACCTCATATTTGAGCGCGATCAGCCAGAATTCCGCAGCGATTTTTCCGGCGAGATAGGATTGCCGTTCCGCCTTGATCAGGGTCAGCGTACTCAGCGACACCATTTTTTGATTCAGAAAATTTTCCCGATAGACCGTCTTGGCTTGGGTGGTCGCCGCAATGACGGTCTTTTCCAATTCGGCCAAGATAATCAGGTTCGCTCGCGTAACCTCTTTTTTCAATATAGTCCGAAGAACATTGCCCGAGAAAATTTTCCAAGCAACTTGAACCTCATCAAGGGTTCCCTTGATCGCGGGGTCGGATGGCGCCGGCATGCCGATTGCGGCGTCCCCTTGGGCCAAAATCGAGAGGTTACGGTCGAACTGATTGTATACTTTTTGAAGGCGCGCGACGCCGGCAGATTTATCCAGATTTAACGCAATCTGGGCCATTTCCACCATGATGCGCTGCACCTGCGTTTCCAGCCCATTGACCCGGCGCAACGTTGTTTTGACGGCGTCCGTGCTGAATTGCTTTTCAGCTGCGGCAGCGCGCCCCGCATCACTCCGCATATAGTCCGCAGGAGCGATCATGGCGATGGCGAATGCCGCCGCGCCGACGAGCCGCGCCGAACAAGAAATCCAAGTCAAATGATCAACCTCTTTTGACACTTTATCTCCATTGAACCGGCAAAATCGAACAGCCATTACCGAGACAGGGTCGCGAACACGCAACCATTTCCGATCCGGAAGTGCTTGATGTTGGGGCGAAAAATGATCGAATTCAATTAATATTCGATTAAATTGCACCGCCAGACGAAAAACTCGCCATGCAGTTTCAACGCCCTCGCGACACGCCGGCAGATGGCGCAAATCAGGGGCGCGCGGCGTCGCCGGTGCCCATTAGGTCCATCGCTCGGTGTCTTCCCGGTCTTCGGCGGTCAGCAGCGTCGAGGTATATACCACGGTCCAGGTGCACAGGTCGTAGCGACGGCTGAGCTTGCGCCGAACTTCCGCCTCTTCCGGTCCTTGCGGGATCTTCGAGCGTTCCCACATAGCGAGATCCGGCCGCCGGGTCATCAGCAGGCTGCGCCGCGCCCCATTGTCACGATCGGGATCACGCCACAGACCGATCACCTGGGAATCGTAAGACGATTCAAATCCCGGCCAGGCCCCGGCGCAAAGATCGAGGAATTCATTCCAGTTCTCCAAGGGAGTCTCGAACCAGCGAAAGGCGTAATTACCCTGCCGCCGCGGCGGCTCGGGGCCTTCGGGCCGCAACGTGGGCACCATCCGCTCGCTCTTGCAGTCGCGGACCGCCGCCATATCCGCAAACAGGATCGCCTCGGCCTGCGCAACCGAAACACCCTCGCCCGGCCACACGGTCATCACGGTCAGTTCATCGCGCGGGCGGCCGATCTGGCTGCGCCAGATACCGTAGAGTGCGCCCCCCGTGGCGGCGAGTTTCTTCGCTCCCGCGCCGCGAATCTCGTCTGCCAGCGTCTGCCACTGCAGTGGCTCGACGATGACACGGTGGTGGACGTAGAGATTGGCCAAGTTTGCCTCCAGATTTGTCAGCCGTCGCGGTCTCTTACGGAAAATTCGCTGCTGCCAATCGGCAAGAACAACCGCTTTGAATTTTCGTCCATACCTTGAAGACTGCTTCGTTTATCCTTGAACGCAAGACGTAACTTTGCGGGTCCTTCCGATTCACTGCACCGTACGTCCGGGCCGAACCGGATCTCATGACGGATCTCCCTTTCCGCCATGGTTGCCAACCCGCTCAAAATCCGTATTGATCCTACGGTACGCAAATTCCCAAAGGTGACTCATGTTTTACAATCCCGACGTAAAGGGCGATCACGGCCTGCCACACGACCCGTTCAAAGCGCTGGTGAGCCCGCGCCCGATCGGCTGGATATCCACCCTCGACACCGACGGCAACGTTAATCTGGCACCGTACAGCTTCTTTAACGCGGTGGCCTATGCGCCGGCCATTGTCATGTTTTCCTCAAGCGGCCTGCCGGACGATCCGCAGAAGCATTCCTGGCGCAACGCCGAGGAAACCGGGGAATTTGTCTGCAACATCGTCTCCGCGGAGCTCGCTGATAAGATGAACCTCACCGCCGCCCATGTCGCCCGTGGCGTCGACGAAATGAAACTTGCCGGACTGACGCCGATGCCGTCTGAAAAGGTTAAGCCGCCGCGCGTCGCGGAAGCGCCCGCGCATCTCGAATGCAAGTACCTCAAAACCGTCACCTTCGACAGCGTCAAGAAGGGGGCGACCCATGGCGTCGTCTTCGGACATGTTGTCGGCGTACACATCCGCGACGACCTGATTGTCGACGGCCGGGTGGACGTGCTGAAATACATCCCGGTCGCCCGCCTCGGTTACATGGACTACACGCGCGTCGACGAGATATTCTCTATGGACCGGCCGGACGACCTTCTCACCAAGGCCGCAGAATAGGGGCGCAAGCCGCTGTTCCTCTCGCGTCATACCTCGACACCGGTAAAAAGACGCGTTGGTAAGGGCCACCAAGAACAAGACCTAGTCCTGACCGACGCCGGCAGGGTGAGGGTCAACAGATAAGAAAACCTGCCCGAGCACCTGCCATGTCAATTGACCGCAACGCCGTCATCGCTAAAGCCGAAACCCTGCGTCCCATGCTGGAACCGCGCGGAATAGCGGTGCTGGGCGCCTCCGACGATGCGACCAAAATCGGCGGTGTGCCGCTAAAATACTTCATCGACCTCGGCTTCCAAGGGGAGATTTACGCCGTCAATCCGACGCGGGACACGGTGCAAGGCTTGCCCGCCTATAGCACCGTCACCGATATCGACGGGCCGGTCGACATGGCGATCATGGCGGTGCCGGCCCGGATCGCCTTGGAGACCGCCGAACAGGCGGCGGCGAAAGGCGTCAAGTCGCTCTGTGTGTTTACCTCCGGTTTTTCCGAAATCGGCGACGAAGGCCGGCGCATGCAGGAACGGCTCGGCGAAATCGCCCGCGAAAGCGGCATGCGCATTCTCGGCCCGAACTGCCTCGGCTATTTCAACGCGCGCAATCATGTCTACGCCACCTTCAGCACCAGCATCACGCACGGTTTGCCAAAAATCGGCAATGTCGGGCTGGTCAGCCAAAGCGGCGCCTTCGGCAGCCATTGCTTCGTGCTCGGCCGCGAGCGTGGCCTTGGCTACAGCGCGTGCATTACCACCGGCAACGAAGTCGATATCAGTGTCGCCGAATGTATCGCCTATCTGGCGATGGACGACGATACGCAGGTAATCGCCTGCTACATGGAAGGTTGCCAGGACGGCGACACCTTCAAGGAGGCCCTGGCCCTGGCCCATGAACGCGGTAAGCCGGTGGTCATCCAGAAAGTCGGCCGCTCGAATGTGGGCGCCGAGGCGGCGGCGTCGCATACCGCATCGCTGACCGGCGCCGACCGGGTCTATGACGCAGTGTTCGAGCGCTACCACGTCCATCGCGCCGATACGTGTTCGGACCTGATCGACATCGCCTATATGTGCAGCCAGATGTGCGCCAGCGGCGGGATTCCCGCCGGCAACAAGGTGGCGATCGCCACGATTTCCGGCGGCGCCGGCGTGATGATGGCCGACGCGGCGGAGGAATCCGGCCTCGACCTGGCGCCCTTGCCGGAAAAGACGCAGGCCTATCTGAAGGAGCTGGTGCCCTTTGCCGGAACCCGCAATCCGGTCGACTTCACCGCCCAGGTCTACAACGACTTTTCGGTCGTCACCAAAAACTTCCAGGCGATCTTTGAGGAAGGCGGATACGACGCGGTGATCGGCTTCTTCAGCTCGCTGCTGTATTCCGACCGGGTCTCGCAAATGGTGCTGGATTCGCTGCTGCCGGTCCGCAAAGCGTTTCCCCACCGGGTATTCGCCCTATCGGTGATCGGCCCCGAAGAACGCAAACGCGCCTGGGAAGAGGAAGGCTTTCTGATCCTGCACGACCCCTCCAAGGCAATGGAGACGATCGCCGCCGTGCTGAAACTTGGAAAAGGGTTAGCCGCGCCGCCCTACCCCGCCCCGGCCGGCGGTGCCGTCCCGATAGCGGAGAAACGCAACTACAACGAGTTGGAGGCGAAGGCGCTACTCGCCGACGCCGGCGTTCCAGCTGCGCCTGAGCATCTGGCGCGTAGCGCGGACGAAGCCGCAAAGGCGGCGGTTGAAATTGGATTCCCGGTGGTGATGAAGATCGTCTCGGCCGAAATCGTGCACAAATCCGACATTGGCGGCGTCGTCCTCGGCGTCGATTCCGAAGCTACCGCCCGTACCGCCTACGGCCAAATTATCGCCAACGCGACCAAGGCGCATCCGGATGCGGATATCGACGGTGTTCTGGTCGCCAAGATGGTGTCGGGCGGGGTCGAGGTGATCCTCGGCGTGCAGCGCGATCCGGTGTTCGGCCCGGTCGTCATGTTCGGCCTCGGCGGCATCTTTACCGAGGTGATGCAAGACGTCACGTTCCGCCTCGCGCCGTTTGGCGAACAGGAGGCGATGGAAATGATCCGGTCGATCAAGGGTTTCCCGTTGCTGGACGGTGCGCGAGGTGCGACCAAATGCGACCAGGCCGCCCTTGCCAAGGCGCTATCGCGCCTTTCCGTCTTCGCCGACGCCAACCGTGATACGGTTTCCAGCATCGACCTGAACCCGGTGGTGGTGCTGCCGGAAGGTGCAGGAGTGATGGCGCTGGATGCGGTGGTGCTGACCGACTAGTCGGCGGCTGACGGCCGCTTACTCCTCCAGCCGCTTGGCAACGCGCAACCAGGCCTGAGCGCCCAAGAGAACGCTCGGCACGATGGCAAGAATGAACGGCAGCGAAAAGGCCAGCGGCACAGGCTCGGCGGCGTTGGTGAACAGAAACGGGTACGGCGCGACCAGGAGTATTGCCAGCAGCAGGACCGTCTCGCGCCGGCGGCAGAGCGCCCCCATCATCAGCCCCGTAACAACCGAGCAAATAACGCTGTAGACCAGCAGAATCGCCTGCATCTCCGGAATCACGAAGGCATTCTCCGGCCCCGTATACAGGCCGGAGAGCAATGTTCCGCCACCGCCCCACGCGGCGGTCCAGAGAATGAAACCCAGGAACAAGGCGAACAACTCGCGAACCATCGGGTACGCAATCCTCAACGAAAATGCCGCAATAACCGGCACCATCGTCAAGAATGCCCAGAAATCGGCGAGTATACAGTGCCCCTTATGGACGAACCCGGTTGTGTAAGGCCCAAAGCCGCCAATGCCGTTGCGCAATCGAAAGGCTAAACCCGGTTGGAGCTCGGCAAAACGCGGACCGAGCTACCGACATAAACCGCATTTGAGCGCGCCGGCGCGTCTCTTCAACCGAATAGATATATCGCGACATCCCGCCGCGCCCGGCGTGTTGTGGGCGCTCTTGACGCTGGCTTATGCGCCGTTGCAATGTGTGCGCCCCGAAGGAAACGGCGGTCAAGCAATGGCGCGGAATCGGCTATAATATCCGATCGGTTCGCCGACATGGCACCATATGGACCGACCGGTAATATCGCATGAAACAATGGCGCCCGGCGCGCCCGCATGAGGAGTGAGACCATGGCGGAAGAACAATATGACGTGATCGTGGTGGGCGCCGGCAACGCAGCAATGTGCGCCGCCATGTCGGCCCATGAGAATGGCGCCAAGGTCTGCATACTCGAGCGCGCGAACGAAGAGGAAGCCGGCGGCAACAGCCGCTACACCGCCGGTGCGCTGCGCTTCGCCCATAACGGAATGCAGGACATCCTGACCCTGGTCGAACTGACCGACGAGGAAAAGGAGAAGAACGACTTCGGCACCTACACCACCGACCAATTCTATGACGACATGTTCCGCGTGACGCAGTACCGCACCGACCCGGAGCTTTGTGAGACCCTGGTCACCAAGAGCCTCGAAACCACCCAATGGATGCATTCCAAGGGCATCCGTTTCATGCCGATGTACAAACGCCAGGCCTTCGAAGTCGACGGCAAAATGGTGTTCTGGGGCGGGCTGGCGCTGGAATTCTGGGGCGGCGGACACGGCATCTGGGAGATGGAATCGAAGATCGTCGGCGACCTCGGCATTCCTATCATGTTCGAGCACCGCGCAGTCGGACTGCTCTACGACGATGAAAAGGTCTACGGCGTCAAGGTCAAGCACAAGAACAAGGTATTCGACATGAAGGCGAAGTCGGTGATCCTTGCGGCCGGCGGCTTCGAATCGAATTCGGAAATGCGCACCAAATATCTCGGCCAGGGCTGGGATCTGGTGAAGGTGCGCGGCACACGGCACAACATGGGCGAAGGCATCAAGATGGCGCTCGACATCGGCGCCATGCCCTACGGCAACTGGACCGGCTGCCACGCGGTCGGCTGGGATCTTAACGCGCCGGAATTCGGCGACCTTACGGTCGGCGACAACTTTCAGAAGCACAGCTACCCGCTCGGCCTCATGGTCAATGGTGACGGCAAGCGCTTCGTCGACGAGGGCGCGGATTTCCGAAACTATACCTATGCCAAATACGGCAAGGTCATCCTCGACCAGCCGGGACAATTCGCCTGGCAAATTTTCGACCAGAAGGTCGTCGACCTGCTGCGCGATGAATACCGCATCAAGCGGATGACCAAGGTAACCGGCAATACGTTCGAGGAGCTGGCCGCCAAGCTTGAAGGCGTGAACGCCGAGCAATGCGTCAAGACACTCAACGAATACAACGCCGCCGTCATGACCGATGTGCGGTTCAATCCGGCGGTGCTCGACGGCCGCGGCACGAAGGGTCTAGAGATACCGAAAACAAACTGGGCCAACCTGCTCGATGAACCCCCGTACGAGGCCTATGCCATCACCTGTGGCGTGACCTTCACGTTTGGCGGTTTGCGGATCGACAGCGACGGCGCGGTGCTCGACACCGATCTGCAGGCGATCCCCGGGCTTTATGCCGCGGGTGAGCTTGTCGGCGGTTTGTTCTATTTCAACTATGCCGGCGGCACGGGGCTGATGAACGGATCCGTATTCGGCAAAATTGCCGGCGCGTCGGCTGCGGCGAGTTGACGGGCGACAATACCGCAGGATACCACGCATCGGCAGCGTACCGCCGTCAAATATCGGCCGTCACAAATACATGGCCGATACGATGGCGACCTTGTTGCGCGCATCGGTCGATTTGTCCTCGTCCCACATGATTTCAAGCTGACGCACCACATCTTCGTCGGCTTGGTTTTTCGGGATGCTGCCGATCTTCATCCGGCACAGAACATTGATGGTCCCGATCAGGTTCTGCACAACCGGGTCGGTGCTGGAAACCGCGTGCAACCCGAGCGCCGCGTCGGCAATGGCAGACCGGATCGTCCGAAACCGCGTCAACATCTCGCCGGTTGGGAACAGGCGCGATGCATAAGAAATCAATGCGCCCTCATCCTGAACCATCCAGCGCAGCGACACAGCATCGGCAGCAGCGACCGCCAACCGAATCCGTTCGACCACCGGCAGCGGCAGGAAAGCATCGTCAAAAAAAGCGATGTTGCAGAAAACCAGCGCCGCGACCGCAAGCCATGGGTCGCTCGCCTGATAATTCGGCACGCCGAGCCGGCTGGCCTCGTCTTCGCGCGCCGGCCCCTCGAATATACCATCCCGATGCACCCGCATATCCGGGACGGCACCGATCTTTCCACGCCAGGCAACCGACAAAAGGCACCCAAACTCAAAACCAAGCCCGGGATGCAAGGGCACATCGCGGATCGCCTGCAGCCGATAGAGACCATACCACGCCCCCAGTCCGCTGAGATTTCCAACCAATGACTCGACACGCCGGCTGGCGTTTTCGAACGCAACAGCGCTCGGCGCCACCGACGCGTCGCGACCCGCCGCCTGTGGCTCGAAGGCAGTACCACATGCCAGAACATGGCCCGGATTGTGGCGCAGATACTCGACACCGAGCCGCACATATTCAGGCGCTAGCCAACTCAGCCCATCCATCCAGAGAAAATACTCGCCGTCGGCGGTGTCGCGCAGCTCGGCCGCCGCTTCGACCACCGACAAAGCACGGACCGGACGATGAATCGAGATACGCGGATCGGCGCCCTCCAATATTTTCGTTAGAACCGCGCTTTCCTGGCTGAGGACCGCATCACAAAGCCGAATCTCAAGGTTCCCATAATCCTGCGCCAACGCAGAGCGAACGGCCCGTTCGACCTGGGGCAGCGGCCCGGCGACGATAACGCCAATACTGACAAGTGGCTCCGGCATAATGGCATCATACTATGCGGTATCGACCAGGCGTTGCAGTAGAATACGACTCTCCATTTACGTCGCGCGGCATTCCCACGATTGGCCGCCCCCTTGAATGACATGAAGCAGCAGGTTAGCGTCTGGGCCGCTTAGGAACTGTCGACAATTAAATTTATCAACCTGCCGAGCGCAGCAAAATAAGTGGGAGAATACCGCCATGCAGCCGAAAAACATGCTGTTCATCATGTCCGACGAACATCAGGTGAATGCCATGGGCTGTTACGGCCATCCCTTCGTCAAGACGCCGAATATCGACCGGCTGGCCGCCGGCGGCACACGATTCGAGGCGGCGTACACGGCCTCGCCGATCTGCGTGCCGGCGCGCGCCGCCTTCGCAACCGGACAATACGTCCACGACATCCGCAACTGGTGCAACGGCAACCCCTATACGGGCAAGGACAAGGGCTGGGGCCACCGACTGCAACAAGCCGGCCATCGGGTGTTGTCGATCGGCAAGCTGCATTACCGGAAGGAGGAAGACCCCACCGGTTTCGACGAGCAGGTTGTGCCGATGCATGTGGTCGAGGGGCGCGGCGATATCCTGGGCGCGGTGCGCGATGGCGACCTGCCGGTACGCACACGCAACGAAAAATTCGCGCGCGAAATCGGCCCCGGGGAATCCCCGTATACCGAGTACGACACCAAGATCAGGAACCACACGATCGACTGGCTGAAAAACGAGGCCCCGAAATACAAGGACAAGCCCTGGTGCGTGTTCGTTTCCTTCGTATGCCCGCATTTTCCGCTCATCGCACCGCAGAAATTTTACGATATGTATCCCGCGGACGAGATGGAATTGCCGGCCATACACCCGGACCGCGGCTATGTGCGCCATCCCTGGGCCGAGGCCTTGGCCAATTGTTCGGTCTACGACAATTACTTCACCGACGAGACCCGCAAGATCGCCATCGCCTCCTATTACGGCCTGTGTTCATTTCTGGATGACAATATCGGCCAGGTGCTCAACGCTCTTAAGGAGGCTGGGCTAGAATCTGACACCCGCGTCGCCTACACCAGCGATCACGGCGAAAATCTCGGCATTCGCGGGCTATGGGGCAAATCGAACATGTATCAGCATGCCGCTGCCGTGCCGATGATCCTCTCCGGTCCGGACGTGCCCAAGGGCAAGGTTGTGAAAACCCCGGTAACGCATCTCGATTGCCACCAGACCATCCTCGAATGCGTCGGCCTGCCGCTCGACGAAACGGACGCGACGCGTCCGGGGAACTCGCTCTACGGTATCGCCGCAAATGGCGACGACCGGCAACGTGTAGCCTTCAGCGAATACCATGCCTCGGGCGCCAAGACCGGAGCCTTCATGCTTAGACGGGCCAATTACAAGTTCATCTACTATGTGGACATGAAGCCCGAACTCTTTGATTTGGATGCAGACCCGTCCGAGCTGGAAAACCTGGCGGAGCGATCTGAGCACAAAGCGCTGGTGGCTGAAATGGAGGCGGCGCTGCGCTCCATCGCCGACCCGGAAGATGTCGATCGCCGGGCCAAGGCAGACCAGGCCGCGCTGGTCGAAAAACATGGTGGTCGTGAGGCGGTCCTCAAAAAGGGGACATTCGGCGGCACGCCCGCACCGGGGCACAAAGCCGTATTCGGCTAGACCGCATCGATCGGGCCGTGTCCTCGACTTATTCGAAGTGAACCTCTTCCCATGCGGCGACCCGGATTTGCAACGACTTTGCGTGCGCTCTGATCCAGTTGCGCCGCGCGAACGCCACGACGTGCCGCCCGGCCACCGGAATCGACACCGGTGAATATATCGCCCGAAAGCGCGGATCGTGCGGCAGGTTTTTCAAGGCCGCCTGAATGGTCCAATTGATGGTGATCGGATCGGGCCTGGCGTTTACGACGGACGGCACCACGAGTTCGGGCCTATGTGTCCAGAAGATGGACTCATCGAATGCACCATGTCCCGCAAGACGGCTGCGCCGCGAACCTGTACGGGCCATCTCGGTCCAGTTAAGCCCCATCAAATCGAGCAGCCGTCCCTCAAAGGTCAGACCGATGCCACCGGCGGAGATCGAGCCCACCGTGAACTCGGCCCCCTCTCTCTGCAATTGGGTCAGCGCTTCGCCAACCGCACGACCACGGCCCGCCACGCCGAACTCATTGCGCAGGCCGTTCAGAAAATGAAACTGAACCGTGCAAATCGCGAGATGCGCGACGGCAAACGTGACAAATACCAGGATCCGTAACCGGTTGGGCATTCCGGAGAAGATCTCGATTGGGCGGACCAGCACCAGAGCCCCGACAAATACCGGTGCGAAGAGCCAGGGAAAAATGGGTTGATAGAATCGGAAGGAGCCGAATTGATCGCCGCCGGTCACGAACTGAATGCCAAGGAACAGACAAATCAAAGCCGATAGGAAAAACAGCCCGCGGTCAATTCGTTGGGGTACGTGATTCCGGTCTTCTGAAAAAGAACGCCACGAAAAGAAGAAAAAGCTGAATAACGCACCAAACAATAAGACTTCTGTATATATTCCGTTGAATAGAAAATTAAAGAAGTACTTGAAACCTTCCAGAATGTTATTTGGAAAGCTCTCCGATATCTTTGCGTAATACGTATTGGGAAACGGAACACCGAAATACAAGACTCGGAATATCGCCAATCCGGCCGCCGTGGACAGCGTGGCCAGGAGACCCGGCCCATATGCCCACACTGTTTCCCGAAACGATTTTGCCAGATCCTTTTCGGCAAGGGCCCCAAGCAACAAAATTGCCGGCGTCAGCACCATCGCCTCGGGTCGCGCTAGAACCATCAACGTGGAAAACCCGGCGATCTGCCAGGCGAATATGGTACCCGGGGTGTTGTCCAAGACGCGGCGAAGCACCGTGTAGGAAAGCGCCGAAATCGCAAACGTCCAAACGGTCAGATCCATTAAGGTCAGAGCGTTCCAAGCATAGAAGCCGAACAGGCTCGCCAGAAAGGCGGCAGCAAACGCAAACCCCCACGGTCGTGATATTCCGGCGGCCCGAAACAACAGGGCAAAGCCGCGTAGAGCGAACGAAAGGCTGCCCGCCGTCAGCAGCACGGAGATTCCCAGCAGCAACCGTTCCGGCCGCGCGGTGACCATATAGGTCGCGGCGTTGATCAGGGTCCATAGCAACGATGTCGACCCTTCCACCCGCTCGAAGCCGGGTGTGTAGACATAACCATGCCCGGCAGCAATGTTCCGGCCATAGATCTGGGTGATGTTGGCGTCGTCGATACCGATCAGCGCCGGCATGCCGAGCAAGAAGTACGCTGCCGCCGTGCCGAGGACCGCGAGCGAAATCGACAGCAGCCAAATCAATGTGGCATCGGAGAAGCGCGGCAGGACCTCGCGGCCCGGCGTTGCGGCGGCATAGAGATCGCCCTTTATTTGATCGCTCACAAAGATACCCTTGTCGCCGGCGCCATCGGCACCCGGTTCGCAATGGCCACCCCTTTGACCCGAGCGCATGCGGAAATCCGCGCAGTCCTTGTGGCCACGGCCATAGTGCCACGTACTCTAGAGTCGACTTGGTTAAGGTTGGGTAAAACTAAGGTTTCCGGGGTCCGAGCGGACTTTTCTGGGTCCTCCGGCA
>CAYYBI010000391.1:0-3781 GCA_964469835.1 uncultured Rhodospirillaceae bacterium | reverse complement strand
GACGCCGCAGCCCACCACCACCACGTCGTAGTCTCTTGTCTCCACGTCCGCCATATCGGATTGTGCCCTTCCCCTTGCGTCAGGCAGCAAGTAAAGAATGTTTCGCCCTAAGCGGCAACAGAGGCGACAAAACCCAGGAGGCGGCAATGGCCCACGACACCGTACGAGACAACCCGCACACCCGCGCAATCGCGAATTTCGTTTCGGGCCTCGCCTATGACGATATCCCCGCCGACGTGCGCGACCGCATCAAGCTGCTGATCCTGGATTCGCTCGGCTGCGGCCTCTACGGCGTCGACCTGGAATGGACGAAAATCCTGCGCAAGACGCTGGGCGCGCTCGATCACACCAAGGATGGCTGCCGCATCTGGGGCACCAAGGACCGGATTTCCGCACCGCACGCCGCGATGATCAACGGCACCATGATCCAGGGCTTCGAGCTTGACGACGTGCACCGCCGCGGCGTGCTGCATGTGGGTGCGGTGACGCTGCCCGCCCTGATCGCGGTGACCGAAATGAAGGGCTCGATGACCGGCCGGGACTTCCTCACGTCCGCCGTCGCGGGCTACGAGATCGGCCCCCGGGTCGGCAACTGCATGGGCCAGGAGCATATCGGCCAGGGCTGGCATTCGGGCGCGACGCTCGGCGTGTTCTCGGCCGCTTCCGGAGCGGCGCGCGGGCTCGGCCTGAACGCGGAACAGACGGTCAACGCGCTCGGCGTCGCCGGCACGCAGGCCGCCGGGCTTATGGCCGCGCAATACGGCGCAATGGTCAAGCGCATGCATGCGGGCCGCTCGTCGCAGAGCGGGCTGTACGGCGCGCTGCTGGCGTCGAACGGCTTCACCGGCATCCAGGACGTGTTCGAGAGCGAGTATGGCGGCTACTGCACTACTTTCTCGCGTTCGCAGGACCGCTTCGACATGACCGAGCTGAGCCGCGGCCTCGGCACCGATTTCGAGACCATGAAGATCAGCCTGAAATTCTATTCCTGCGTCGGCAGCAACCACACCACGCTCGACGCCATCCGCAGCATGCAGGAACGCCACCCCTTCGAGGCCGAGGACGTGGAGCGTTTCGTGGTACACGGCTCGCAGGTGACGGTCGATCACGTCGGCTGGCCCTACAAGCCGGAAGGCCTGACCTCGGCGCAGCTCAATCTGCCGTTCTGCGTCGCCACCTACATGCTGGAAGGCGATTGCTTCGTCGAGCAGTTCACCGAGGACTGCGTCGCCGACCCGGCCCGCATGGCCTATTCCGAGCGGGTCGAGACCATGCACGACGCGGAGATCACCGCGAAGGGCTCGACCGCCCGGCACGAGGTCTGGGTCGAGACCTTCCTGAAGGACGGCACCCGCCTGGAACAACGCTGCGAAGCGCCGCGCGGCAGCGAACACAGCTTCGCCTCGGCCGACGACGTGGCCGCGAAATTCAAGAAGCTCGCCAAGCACACGATCCCCGACAAGCAGGCGGACGCGCTGTGCGACGCGGTGCTGAACATGGAAGATCTGAAAGACGCGGGGGAGATTCCGCGGTTGTTGGGTGGGGCGTAGGGGGCGGACGATACCCTACCCGTACATATACCAATTTTCGCGCGTACTAATTCATTTAGTGACGTATTTTCTAAGTATCGAACTATAGTTATCGCCAAACATAACCGATGTAATTTCTTTGAATGGAACAGTATAAAATCCACTTATCCACTTCGCAGCAGCATCGAAAGCCTTAAATTTCGCATTTTTATTATTAATAATGTCGATTTTTCCAACAATAAATTGCTCTACGGACGGCAAACGGCTCTCTATTATTATATTATTGTGGTTTATCCTCAGCGATTTCATTGCCGATCGATAAGAACCGATCTTCAGCCAACCAGGCATTACGACATCAACGAGGCGACCTTCAGCTTCTAAAATTCTGTGGTCTGTCTTCTCAAATTTTCCGTATCTAACTTTAGTTACATACTTAATTGGAATGATAATAAAACCATCGTGGTGCCATTCTGTCACCAACCACATGCACACCAAATTACGGCTGAGCCCCACCACGTAGCCACGATAAATTTCCTCATTATCTGCAATTTTCGAGAATACTGCGACGTGGTGGTGTTTTTCTAAATGCCGTTCGAGTTTTGATCTCATGGCATTTACCTTCCGAATTACCGATATAGCAATAGAACGCACGAGACCGTCAGCCTGCTAAACCGCCGGTGATTCAGCATAGTGTCGGTGATTCGCTAATTTTCTATTTCGAGATCACTCGGAAACCGGCCCGGACCGAAGATTTCGACGCAATCAACCCTAAACATCCACCCGCGCGGGCATCGTCAGAAATCCTTCGACGATGTGGAAGAACCGCGCGCGGTTGACGCCGAGCGGCGCGGAGTGCGCCTGGCCGGCGACGATGACGAACTGCTTGTCCATGTTCGGCAGCTTTGAATAGAAGGCGAGCAGATCTTCCTCGGTGGCGATGCCATCGTGTTCGCCGCGCACGATCAGCACCGGGCAGTCGATCTTCGCCGGGTCGACCACCGGCAGGTTCTGGCACATGTCGAGATAGGTGCCGGTCGGCACCGAATCGCCGAATGCTCCCTCCACATCGGCGATGACCTCGCCGATGATCGCCTCCGAGGTGCCCGGCTTGTCGCGGGTGAAAATGCTCTGATAGAAGGCGCGGTCGACCGGGCGCGTGTTGTGGGTGCGGTAGTGTTCCAGATTTTCGCGCCGCTTGATCAGGGTCGGCGCGTCCTTGCCGGTCCACACGAAGGCGTCGAGGATCACCCGGTCGACCCGTTCGGGGCAGGCTTCGGCGAAGGCGGCGGCGCGGATCGCGCCGGAGGACTGGCCGTAGAACATGAACTTCTTCTGGCCGGTTTCGCGCTCGACCACCGCCATCGCGGCCTTCAGATCTTCGACCCCGCTGGCGATGTCCGAATTGCCCTCGGTGCGCGACGAGCGGCTGTAGCCTTCGTGGTCCATCGTCCAGACGTCGAAGCCGAGCTCGGCGAAATGGTCCATCATCGAGTAGTGGCTGCGTCCGTCCACGATCAGGTCGAAGCTGGTGCGCCCGCCGAAGGTCGAGCCGTGCACCAGGAAGAACACCGGCCGCGGTTCCGTCGCCGGCGCGGCCAGTTGCTTGCGGTAGATGTAAAGCTCGACCGCGCCCTTGTTGGCCCAGTATTCGGTGCTGGTGATGTTTGACATGATGACCTCGCCGGCAGGATGTCGGGTGAGTCGGAAGATCGCGCCCAACCTCATACTTCGACTTCGCTCAGCATGAGGTAACCCAATGAAAAATACAAACCCTCGTGCTGAGCGAAGTCGAAGTACGAGGGTCGGTATGGACGTATTTCACCTGCCGCTCAAAAACTCATCAGCGGCATCTGTTTTCCCGGGTAGCGGGTGCCGGAGGTTGCGCCGACCTGGAACACCGCTTCGAGCGCGGCGCAGTCGGCCTTGCTGAGGGTGACGTCGAGCGCCTTGACGTTTTCTTCCAGGTGCACACGCTTGCGGCTGCCGGGGATCGGCACGATGTGCTCGCCCTGCGCCAACACCCAGGCGAGCGCGATCTGCGCCTGGGTACAGCCCTTCTCCCGGGCCAGCGCGTCGAGCGGTTCGAGCAGCGCCAGATTGCGTTGCAGGTTTTCGTCGTGGAAGCGCGGGTGGTCATGCCGCCGGTCGCCGTCCGGCAAATCATCCACCGCACGGACCGCGCCGCTCAGGAAGCCGCGTCCGAGCGGGCAATAGGCGACGTAGGTCACGCCGAGCTCGCGGCAGAGCGGCAG
>CAYYBI010000390.1:0-9377 GCA_964469835.1 uncultured Rhodospirillaceae bacterium | reverse complement strand
CGCCATGCCGAAGCCGCACGGCAGGATGACGATAACCTCCGGATCGGCCGCCACCACGTCTTCCCACGACAGCCACGGCGAATGTTTCCCCGGTTCGCCGAACAGGTTGTGTCCGCCCGCCATTGCGACAAGTTCGGGCATCCAATTGCCGCCCGCCATCAGCGGGTCGATCCATTCGATGCAGGCGACACGCGGCCGGGCCGGCAGCGCCGATGCCCGCGCGGCGATCGTGGCCATGCGGGCCTTGAGTCCTCGAATCAATTCAGCGCCGCGATCGGAAACGCCCAGCGAATCGGCGACATTGCCGATATCGCGCCAGATGTCAGCCAATGATTCCGGGTTCAGACTGACGATGCGCGGCACACCCTCCAGCCAGTCTTCAAGGGCGCTGCGTAACTCGATCTCACTGACGGCGCAGACTTCGCATTGCGATTGGGTCACGATGATGTCGGGCCGCAGCATCTTCAGTTGCTCGCTGTCGACCCGGTAAACCGATAGCCCCTGTTCTACGACGGATTTGATCCGCCGGTCGATTTCCGCGGAATCGCCGGTCAACGGGATTTTTGGGGCCGTGCAATGCGGCAGGCGGTCAACGCCGGCCGGAAAATCGCATTCATGACTTCGCGCGACCAGTGCGTCACGGAACCCCAAGGCGGCAACGATCTCGGTCGCACTGGGCAGAAGGCTCGCTATTCGCACCATGACACGCCCGCCTCCGGCCAAACGGCCCGTTATGCTTCGCTGGTATGGACAGCCTGTGTCCGTCGCCGAAGCCGTAAGCCGCCCAGCAGGATCGCCACGAGGCCGACCAGGATCGGAATCAGGGCGATATTGGCAAAGCGGATGCCGCTTTCCAGCGACTCGATATCCTCCCGCAACGCCAGCTGAACTTTCCGCAGCTGTTTGCGGGTGGTCAGGATCTCCTGGGTGATTTGGGCGGCGGTGATTTCGACCGCCTCGGTCACCGCGGCTTCCGATGTGCCGTCCGCCTTTTTCTTGCTGAGCTCGGCCAGGCGTTTTTCCGCTTCCGTCAGCTTGTTCCGCAATTGCTGTTCCTCATTCCGGAACCGGGTGTCCGCGGCAAGCCGCAACTCGGCGATTTTGGTGAAAGGACGCCGCGCCGTACCGCGGCTCCGCAGGCTGATCAGATCATCGCCGCCGGCGAGGTTTTCGACCGCATTGACCACGAAGGCGGCGTTGTTCGCGAACGGAACCTGGACCTGCTGCCCGAAAAAGTCCTGCTTGCGAACCCAGAACCGGTCTTCCAACAGATCGGCGTCGGCCACCAGGATCACATTCATCGGCTTGGTCGATTCGGCGATGAAGGGCGGCGCCTTCGATGCTTCTTTTTTGGGCTCGGCCTTTTTATCGTCGCTGCCGGACGCCGGCGTTGGACCGGCAGCAGCCTTCGATACCGGGTCCGATGATTTTTTGGCCGGCGGTTTGGCGCCACCGGCGGCCGGCAGGGTCCGCTCGGCCTTGTCCGCCTTAACCTCGGGTTTCGGTTTGTCTTTGGCCGGGGCTTGCTCCGGTTTGGATTTGGTGTCGGCTTTGTCTTCCTTTTCCGCTTTTTCCTTGGGTGGTCCGTCCGGGAAAAGGCTCTTGACGCGGCCGCGAATCCGACCGGCGACGGTGAAGGATTTGCCGGATGGCTTGAACTGTTCCTGCATCTTCAGGATTTCCGGGCGCACGCCATTGAGAAGCTTGATGTCGATAGCCTGGCTTTGTGTGCTCGTCGTGATCAGGGGTTCGAGGGTGACCGGGGCGTCGGGTTTTTTTGTAATGATCCCGGCGCTCTGAATATGCATCACTTTGATGTCCGACGTGACCGCGTCTTTGGCCGAGAACGCTTCCTCTTGCATCTTCATCCAAGACAGGAACCGGGCCGGCAGGACTTGCTGGGCGCTGCCCGCATTGACCAACTGGGCGAACCGCATATCGCCGGCGATCTTGTCTTCGGTGATATCGATACCCCAATGGTCGAGCAGTTTCTTTATATCCGATTTGATCCGCTCGGGCATCGGGCTGCGTTGCCGGCCGGCCGCGGTTTCATTGAAGGGGTCGACGAAGATCAGCGCCTTGCCGCCGCGCAGCAGATATTGATCGAGGTGATAGTATTCCTGGTCGTCCAGCTCGCCAGGATGAACGATCATCAGGACGTCCGGCTTGATGTCCCAGATATCCTCAAATGAAAATATCTGCTTGACGTCGAACACGCCGCGCAACTGTTCGACAAGCGCCGTCGGCGTCATGGGAAGGCCGCGCATCTGCAGCCGGAAGTCGCCGAAAATAGGGCGTGCGCTTTGGACCGCAAGGACGGTTTTGTGATCCGACCCCAGCTTGTTGATGACGCTCGCGAGATCGTATTCCAAAAAGTTTTCGCGTTCGATCTGCAGGAATGAAATCGCGTCGTTCTTTTTACCCGTTGCCGCGGCAAGGCCGAAATAGGCTTTCGCGCCGGTCTGGTCCAGCGGAATCCCTTGTAGGCCGAGTTCAACCGCCTTGTCCTCGATCTCGGAATAGGGCTTGGGGTCCTTGATGGTTACCGTGAGGTTGCCGCCGCTGGCCGACTCAAACACGCGCAGCATGTCTTTCACCCGCGTCGCATAGTTTCCGTAGATCGGCGACGCGGTGCCAAGGCTGGCGGAATAGTACAGGGTGAGCGCAATCGGCTTGTCCAGGGTCTTGAGGATGTTTTCCGTTCCGGGCGACAGGGTATACACGCGATCTTCCGTAAGATCGGCGCGCATCCCGGCAACGTTGCCGACCGCCAGGTTGACGAGAAAAAATGCAATGACGGCAGCAGAGGCCAAAATCAGCCAGCCACCGGTTTTCTCGAGAATTCCGCGAATCATCATTTGAATTCCTCAAGATGCCTTAAGTTTGTCGATGGCGATTAGGTTGAGGCACAGGAACAGCACGATCATCGAGCCGAAATAGACGATGTCGCGCAGATCCACCACGCCCTTGGAGATGTCGTTGAAATGGATCATGACGCTCATGCGGCGCACCAATTCGATCATTTCAATGCCGGCCCAGCTTTCCATAAAGCCGATCACGATATTCGATCCCATCGCGACGAACAGGAAACACAAGGTGGCCGACAACACGAAGGCAATCACCTGGTTTTTCGTAAGGGCCGAGACGAATGATCCGATGGCGAGGAATCCGCCCGCCATCATCAAACTGCCGAAATAGCCGGCGAGGATCGCGCCATTGTCCGGGTCGCCAAGGTAGTTGACCGTGATCCAGATCGGAAATGTCAGCGCCAAGGCGATGCCGGTGAAACACCAGGCAGCGAAATATTTGCCGAGCACCACGTCGAGTTGCGAAATCGGCAGCGTCATCGACAGCTCGATGGTGCCTGTCCGCCGCTCCTCCGCCCACAGCCGCATCGAGAGCGCGGGAATGAGGAATAGGTAGAGCCAGGGATGAAACGTGAAGAACGCGGTAAGGTCCGCTTGATCCCGGCCGAAGAAGTTGCCGACGTAAAACGTCAGGACGCCGTTCAGGGCCAGGAATATGACGATGAATACATAGGCCACCGGCGTGGCGAAATAGCTCGCCATTTCGCGGCGGAAGATCGTGATGGTGTTGCGCATGAGTCCGGTCAGGCTGTTGTAATTTGGCGGAAGACTTCGTCCAATCGGCCGCGTTCGACCGATACCTCGTCGATTTGCACGGCGTGTTTTCGTAATGCGCCGGTGACGTCGTCAAGAATCATCTGGCCGTCCTTCGATTGCAGAAACAGCCGGTTGCCGTCTTCCTGGCTTACCGACGCGACGTTGCTCAGCCCTTCCAAAAGGGGGCGGATCGCGTCGGGGTTCTTGGCGGATAGCATGACGCCGTTGTGGCGGGGCGAACGAGCGACCAGATTGTCCGGCGTGTCGTCGGCGACGATGCGGCCCTGGGCGATGATGATGGCACGGCTGCACACGGCCTCGACCTCTTCCAGGATATGGGTCGAAATGATGATCGCCTTCTCGCCGGCCATGTCGTGGATCAGCGTACGCACTTCGTGTTTCTGATTGGGATCCAGGCCATCGGTCGGTTCGTCGAGGATCAGAACTTCCGGATCGTGCAACAAGGCCTGCGCCAAGCCGAGGCGGCGTTTGAAGCCTTTGCTCAGCGTGTCGATCGGCTGATCCAGCACGCCCGCGAGCTGCGTTCTGGCAACGGCTGCCGCGGTCCGGTCCAGCGCTTCGGCGCCGTCGAAGCCTCGAATTCTGGCAATAAAGGCGAGAAACCCCCGCGGCGTCATGTCGGGCCACATCGGTGCCCCTTCCGGCAGGTAGCCAACCCGCCTCTTCACCTCGAGCGGGTGCGTACGGACATCGAATCCCGCGACCCGGGCCGTCCCGCCGCTCGGCGGCAGAAAGCCGGTAATCATCTTCATTGTGGTTGATTTGCCGGCACCGTTCGGCCCTAAGAACCCAAGAACTTCGCCCTTGCCAACAGTGAGACTGATATCGTCAACGGCGGTGATCGGGCCGAACGTCTTTTTCAGATGGTCGATCTCAATCATACGTTAGAATTCCTGCTGCGATTGCCTGCGCTGTCATGGTGGCCGTGTATATCAGGGATATCCGGCACGCATCATTCCCGATTTAGGAAGTCACGGGAATGGCGCAAGGGGCATAGCGGATTTTCGTCGAGCCGCAAACCCCTGTTGGCGCCGTGCCGCCGTTTTGGAACGTCAATCGTTCAGGCACGCCTCAATTGTTTCAATGATTTCCGCGTCGTCCGGTGCGACCCGTGCCGGCCAGGCGCCCGCCAAATTGCCCTCCGCGTCCAGCAGGTATTTGTGGAAATTCCACTTCGGCGCATGATCTTCGCCCAATTCGGTGGCGATCCACCGGTAGAAGGGATGCGCGTCGGCGCCGATCACCGATTGCTTTGTGCACATTGGGAAATCGATACCGAATTCGATGTCGCAAAAATTCCTGATATCGGCGTCGGAGCCGGGCTCCTGATCGCCGAAATCGTTGCTGGGGATGCCGAGGACGACCAAGCCGCGTTCGCGGTAGCGCCGCCAAAGTGCCTGCAGCCCGTCATATTGCGGCGTAAACCCACACTCGGAAGCGGTGTTTACGATCAGCATCGCTTGCCCCGCATAGTTGCTAAGCGGCAACGCTGCCCCGTCGATTGCCGTGAATTCAAACTGATGCGCTGACATCGCGCTGCCTCTTTCGTAGTCATGCGGAGGGTATTTCGTCGAGACAAGGGCATACCGTCGCGGCGGCCTGGAAAAGCTGGCGGTTGCGGCGTTGAATCGACGCGGGGCGGACGATAGCATGCGGCGGAGGAGACGGCGCGGTATGTCGCTGCGCATGACGGACACAGGAGGCAGGCCGGATGGCGGTACAGAAGGTCGGAATCGTCGGCGCGGGCACGATGGGGTCTGGAATCGCAACCAATATTGCGCAACATGGGTTTCCGGTGCGGCTGGTTGATATGAGCCAGAAGATGGTCGATGCGGCGCTTGTGAAGGCGCGGGATTTTTACGCCAAGCAACTGGAGCGCGGCCGCATGACCGCGGACGAGGCGACGGCGGCCGGCGAAGCGCTGACCGGCGGCACTGATCTGGTCCCGCTTGCCGATTGTGATCTGGTGATCGAAGCGGTGTTCGAGCGGATCGATATAAAGGCGGAACTGTATGGAAAGCTGAATGGTATTCTGCCGGCTGAAACCATTCTCGCCACCAACACGAGTTGTCTCAGGGTCGGCGCGCTCGCCGAGCCGGTCGACCGGCCCGAACGATTCCTCGGCATGCACTACTTCAACCCCCCGGCAATCAACCCGATCGTCGAAGTGGTGCGTGGAAAGGCGACCGCTCCCGCCACCGTCGATGCGGCCTTGGCGTTTTGCGCTGCGACCGGCAAGCAAGCGGTCAATTGCCGCGACAGCAGCGGCTTCGCGCTGAACCGGTTTTTCTGCCCATATGTGAATGAGGCGGTGCGGCTGTTCGATGACGGGCTGGGCACGCCTTATGAGATCGACCGGGTTGCCTGCGACGTATTCGGCGCCGCCGCGGGTCCGTTCGTCGTGATCAATTTGGTGGGGTCGCAGGTTCTGTTGCATTCACAGGACAATCTGCGGCCGCTTGGTGAATTCTACACACCGGCGGCGTCGGTCGAAACGGTTGGCCAGGAACAAGGGCGGTGGGAAATCGGCGATCCTTCGCCGCCTGACGACGCCCGTGATACGGTGATCGCCGAGCGCTTGATGGGCGCCACGTTTCTACCGGTTCTGCAGGAACTTGACGAAGATGTGGCGGCGCCGGGCGATATCGACCTCGGCGCCAAACTCGCGTTGAAATTCGGCAAGCCGCCCTGTGCGGTGATGGATGCGCTCGGCGGCGACGAAGTGGCGCGCCTGATAGACGCGCCGTGCCGCCGCTACGGAGTTGCACCGCCGAAGAGCCTGGAACGGGTAGGTCGATTGGCGGCCTAGCGATGGTCGTATGAGTGTGACCATGGCGGGCGGATGGATTTCCGCCTTCGCCATACGCAGTGCGGGAAATCTTGTGGAGAGAATCCGTTGAGGAATTGTTGCTCTCGTCGCCGACCGGCGGACCCAACCGTGCGATTGCCGTGCGGCCATCGCTGGTTGGCTTGGGTGGCGGTACCGTTAATTCTTTTTGCGGGACCGGCAGTGCAGGCAGCGGACGAAATCAGAGGGAATGCCAAAATCACTTCGGGCAATGAACTCGTCGTTGGCAAGCGTACGGTCTGGCTCTACGGCATTCGGGCGCCGTCGCTTGAAGAGAGCTGCCAGAACAATCAGGCGGAATTCCGCTGCGGTGTCGTTGCCTGGGCCGAATTGATCAAACTGGCCGACGGCCAATTCGTCTCGTGTGACCTCGAACCGGCGGCGTCGCGCAAAGAAGCGGCCGCAGAAAAAACCGCGGATAGTGACAAGACAGCGATGCCGGATACGCGCGAACCAGCAATCGAGCTGCCGCCCAATACCGTGTTCGCCACCTGCTATCTCGGCGAAACCGACCTGAACGAAGCGTTGGTGCGATCGGGTTGGGCGAAGGCGGTGCCGGCGCATACCGACCGATATGTGGTCGATGAAAATGACGCTCGCGAGTCGCGGCGCGGCCTATGGGCGGCCCCTACCAAAAAATCGAACAAGAAACGGCGGAAAAAGGGGCGTTAGGCACATCGTTAGGGCATTGGCGCCCGCACAGTCGTGCGATTTGAAATTCGCGCCGGGTCATGATGGGAAAATGTTTGGCGCGCCCGGGAGGACTCGAACCCCCAACCTCCTGATCCGTAGTCAGGCACTCTATCCAATTGAGCTACGGGCGCATCGCCAAGCAAACTGGCAAGTTCTTGCGGCGAAACGCCGCGCTTCAGCGGCTGCGGACACTAATGAAACGCAAGGCCGCTGACAAGTATGTTTACAACAAGCGAAATTGCATTTATCCGCAGGCAATAAAACCAACTTGTCGCTTGGCGGGAGCTAAAGTAGTATCTCGGCGAAATTTCCACCGGCCATGTTGGAGTGTGCGGTCCGAACTAATCTGACTTCAAGGGACCGAATGCGTATACACTGGCTCCGGGGCGCGTGATGCGCCGAGACGGAAGTCAAGACGGTAAGGTGACCGCTTCAAAATGAATGTATTGCGAAATGTAGGCATTGTTGTCGCAAGCGGCCTGATGTTGGCCGCGTGCGAATCGAGCTTTTGGCCGGCTGTCCCCGGCGATGATGCGCCGTCGGGCAAGAGCAGCGGCGAACGAATCGACATTCCGCCATCAAAGGCGGAAGCGGCGGCGCGTGCACAAAACAAACGCGGCACCGGCCCAATTTCGACGATGCCGGCCGTTGCGGCTAAACCGGTAAACACACAGCCTAAACTGTCGAGCGCGTCGACCGGCACTTTCGTCGGCAAGAAGGTCGACGCGATGCGGGGCGACCTGGGCAAGCTGCAAAAGGCGGTGGGCCGGCTGGACGAACGCATGCGGCAGATCCGCGGCGGCTCGGCGAGTGCGACAAACCGGTACTACGGTGTCGTCGCGGCGATAGACGCCAAGCTGCAAGCCGGCACGACGCCGGGCAATCCGGTTCTGGTGCAGCAGTGGAACGAGGCGCAAAAACAACTCAAGCGCATCGAAGCCAGTATCTCGCAGATGAACAATTTGTCGAACGACGCGGGATCCGAGGCGAGCGTCGCGGGATATCTTTTGGACAGCGTGCGTGCGACCTACACGCTCAGCGGCGCGGTCGATCAGGATCATGTGGACCTGCGGGCCTTGGAAGACGAAGTGAACCAGTCGGTGGTGGTCATCGATCGCCTGCTGAACGAATTGAGCGAGGACCTGAACCGCCAAACTACTTATCTGGCGAACGAACGGCGCAACCTGACGGCGATGTCTATCGCCATCAAGAATGGCGAGCGCTATGGCGCCAGCCTGGCGAACCGGGCCTTTGCGCAAGCCGAGGTAAAGGCCAGCCTTGCGGCGCGTACGCGCGGTCCCGATCCGGCCGCCCGCCCGCTTGTGGTCATTCGGTTCGACCGGTCCCGCGTGAATTATGAGCGTGTGCTCTACAATGCGGTTAGCCGGGCACTCGAACGGAAGCCGGGCGCCGCGTTCGATATCGTCGCGGTCAGTCCGCGAACCGGGTCGGCGGCGCAAGTGGTGCTGAACAGCACGGCGGTCAAGCGTAACGCGGAAAGCGTGATGCGGACCCTATCGGAAATGGGTCTGCCGTCGAGTCGCGTCAACCTTATCGCGACCTCGATCGGAAGCGCGCAATCCAACGAGGTTCGCATTTACGTCCGATAGACTGCGGGCGCCGGCTAATGCTGGTCACGTTCGGTCAGGGGCGATCAATAGCGATATTGTCGATGAGCCGGGTGTCGCCCAAATACGCTGCCGCGAAGACGCGCCCTCGCTGTGCGGGTGCCAGGCGTTCGCCGAGCGGCGCCAAGGATTCGCCGTCCCGCGCTTCAAGATAGTCGACCGGGTCGAAACCCGCTTCGTGCAGTGCCGCCAACCCCTGGTCGAGTGCAGCTGCGGGTGCGCCGCCCTGCCGGATACTGTTTGCGACGTCCCGCATGGTCTGATGCAGGCGCGGCGCGACGACGCGTTGTTCGGCCGTAAGATAGGCGTTGCGTGAGGACAGGGCGAGGCCGTCCGTTTCGCGCACGGTCGGCACGCCGACGATTTCGGTTGGAATATCCAAATCGCGCGCCAGACGCTTTACCACCAGCAATTGTTGGTAGTCCTTCTCGCCGAAATAAGCACGGTCGGGCAGCGACTGCAGCAGCAATTTGCTGACGATGGTCGCCACGCCCTGAAAGAAGTGCGGCCGCACGGCGCCGCACAGGCCTTCGCTCACACCGCTGACGTTGACGCGCGTAGCGA
>CAYYBI010000389.1:0-4743 GCA_964469835.1 uncultured Rhodospirillaceae bacterium | reverse complement strand
GACCTGCTTGGGTTTGGCGATACCGAACCTTGGACTGGGCCGGGGGAACTGACTCATGATGCCCAAGCAGCCTTGGTGCGTGCGGTCATTGATCGGGCCTGTGACTGCCCCGTCCATGTGATTGGCCATTCTTATGGGGGCGCGACAGCAATGCGCCTGTATTTGGCAGCTCCGGAAACGGTGCGAAGCCTCGTCTTCATTGAACCGATATTGACGCCGCTGCTGTTACAAGCAGGCGAGGATACTCTCTTCGCCGAATATCGCGCGGTGGCTGATGATTTCATGAAACGGGTGGCAGAGGACCGGAAAGACGAGGCTTGGCGGGTCTATCTCAACCTACGCAACGGCGACGGCACCTGGGAACGGATGTCCGATGTTGCGCAGCGGCGTTTTATCGACCGTACGGATCGGTCGATCGACGGATTTAAGTCCAATCTTAATAACCCGACGACGCTGGCTGATTGCCGGGGCATCGACGTGCCGACGATGGTTATGTGTGGCGCTGGTACAACGGCACCCGAACGGCGCGTGACCGAAATTCTGCGGGACGAAATTCCTGGCTGCGTCTATGAGGTCATCGCCGGGGCTGAGCATATGTCGCCGCTGACTCATCCGGCGGAAGTCTCCACGCTAATCCGCCGGCACTTGTCGTTATCATAGGTGCGTCATGGGTCGAATTTTCGCTCCTCGCCCATCATGACGTGAACGACAACCGTCACTCCGGCCGGTGCGGCGCGCCGGTCCGGCGGCCTGCGTGTGGTGACATTACTGGATTTCCGCTTTCGCGGGAATGACGGGTCTTCTTAGACGGCCGCCCTCAGTCGAACACCGTATCCATGTAGTGCGTCGGGTCGACGATGGCTTCGATCACCGTCGGGCCGGTTGCCGCGAAGGCCGCCTGGAGTGCGCTTTCGAGGTCTTCCGGCGTGGTGGCGCCGACCGCGGGTACGCCGAAATAGTGGGCGGGCGGCGTGGTGTATGCCTCCTGTTGGAGTTCGGAGCCGTAGAGCCCGAATTGCCGGTGTTCCTGTTTGATCTGGATGAGGCTGAGCCAGCGGTCGTCGAGGACAACGACGGGCAGCGTGAGGCCAAGCCGTTTCGCCGTCGCCAACTCGCCGCAGGTCATCTGGAAACATCCGTCGCCGAGAATGCAGACGACCGGCTGGTCGGGTCGGGCGATCTTGGCGGCAATGGCGCCGGGCAGGCCGAACCCCATAGAGGACCAGCCATTGGTGATCAGGAAACTGCGCGGTGCGTGCACCGTCCATTGGCTCGCGATCTGATGGGTGTGCGCGCCCACGTCGAAGGACAGGATGCCGTCGCGGGGCAGGGCGGACCGGACGATATCGATCGCTTGATGCGGCGTGAAGCCGGCACATTCCGGCCGCAACGAATCCTGAAACGCTTGCCTGTGCGAACCAATGACCGCTTCCGTCCAGTCGTTCTCCGCGGGCGATAGTGCGTTCAGGCCGTCGAGCGCGGCGTCCAGATTGCCGATCACCTCGCCCGCGACGGTGACCGTCGCATCGACATCGGCTTTTTCGATGCCGATATGCAGCACCGGGATATCGCCGGCAAAGACCTCGTATTCGCATTCCACCGTGTCGTATCCCAGCCCGACGATCAGGTCGGCGCCGCGCAGGAATTTACGCTGCACCTGCCGCCGTCCGCGCTCGATGCAGCCGATCGAAAGCGGGTGGTGTTCGTCGATCATGCCCTTGGCCATCGTCGTAGAGGCGAAGGGCATGGCGTTCCGGTTGACGAAGTCGCGCAGCAGCTCGGGATTATTCAAACGCATCGCCGAAGTGCCGATCACCGCGACCGGCTTGCGCGCGGCCTGGAGCAGACGGTCCGCCTCGTCGAACATGGATTTCGTCGGCGCCGCCATGACAGGGACACCGGGGCTTTGCGCGGGCGGGTCTTCCGTGACCGGGGCGAGGGAGACGTCTTCCGGCAGATCGAGATGCACCGGCCCCTGCGGCTCGGTGAGCGCGATCCGGATCGCCTCTTCGACGGTCTGGCGGATCGAACCGGGTCGGAGCGGCAGCGTCGCCTTGGTGATTGGCTTGAACAGCGCATGATGGTCGATCATCATCTGAATGCGCCGGCCGATCTGGTCGGTGTTCAATGTGCAGGTCAGCGCAATCATCGGCGAGCGGTCGAGATAGGCGTCGCCGACCCCGGTCGTCAGGTTGGTGGCCCCCGGTCCGAGCGTTGCGATGCAGAACCCGGGCGCGCCGGTCAGCCGTCCGGTCACGTCCGCGCTGAACGCGGCGGAGCCTTCATGCGCGGTGAGCACGAACTCGATACCGCCGGTGCGCATCGCCTCGATCAGCGGCAGCACGTTGCCGCTCGGGATGCCGAAGCCGTGTTTGATCCCGACCTCCTTGAGAATTTGCACGATCAGGTCTGCGTTGTTCATCGACGGTGTCCATTGCGGTGATCGGGAGGAGCGGCGCGTTGAGGCGACGGAGCTTAGCCCCGGTGCGGCAGTGAATCCACCGCGGGGTGCGAATGCCGCCATGTGTCGATATCGGCGCGTGCGATCTCGTGCTATTTTGTGATCGTAGCTGCGCGAAAAGGGCAGCTTCAATTGCGGAACAATCGAACCAGGGAGGACGCCATGGCAGCGCCGCGCACCATGTTCGAGAAGATCTGGGACCGGGCGTGCATCCTGACCCGGGATGACGGGCAGTCGCTGCTCTATGTCGACCGGCATCTGGCGCATGAAGGGTCGGGGCGGGGCTTCGCCCGGCTGCGCGCCGAGGGGCGCAAGCTGCGCCGGCCCGATCTGACCTTCGGCACCGCCGATCACTACGTCTCGACCAAGGGGCCGAAGCTGGACGACATTGCCGATCCCGATATGCGCGAGCGTGTCGCCGGCTGCGCCCCCAATGCGGAGGAGTTCGGCGTCACCTTCTTCACGCTCGGCGATCCGCGCCGCGGCATCGTCCATGTGGTTGGGCCCGAGCAGGGACTGACGCAACCGGGCTTGTTGATCGTCTGCGGCGATTCCCACACCTCGACCCATGGTGCGCTCGGCGCCTTCGCCTTCAGCATCGGCTCGACCGAGCACTACCACGTGATGGCGACGCAGTGCCTGTGGCAACGCAAGCCCAGGACCATGCGCATCAACGTGGAGGGCGAGCGCGGCTTCGGCGTCACCGCGAAGGACGTAATCCTGCACATCATCGGCGAGATCGGCGCACAGGGCGCGACCGGCCATGCCATCGAATATGCCGGTTCGACGATCCGCGGCATGTCGATCGAGGAGCGGCTGACCGTCTGCAACATGTCGATCGAGGCGGGCGGCCGCGCCGGTATGATCGCCCCCGACGAGACGACGTTCGAGTATCTCAAGGGGCGTCCCTTTGCGCCGCACGGGGCGGATTGGAAGACGGCGGTCGCCCTCTGGAAGACGCTGCCGACCGACGCGGGCGCGGTGTTCGATCGCGAGGTCATCATCGACGCGGCCGGCATCGCGCCGACCGTGACCTGGGGCACCAGCCCGGAAAACGCGCTGCCGGTCACCGGCATGGTTCCTGATCCGTCGGCGGAAGCGGATGCGGGGAAGCGCACGGCGCTGGAAAACGCCATCGACTATATGGGGCTGACGCCGGGTGCGCCGCTTACCGAGCTGACCGTCGACGGCGTGTTCATCGGATCCTGCACCAACGGGCGGCTGTCCGATCTGCGTGCGGCGGCGGCGGTGGCCAAGGGCCGCAAGGCCAAGACGCAAACGATCGTCGTGCCGGGGTCGGGCCAGGTCAAGGCACAGGCGGAGGCCGAAGGGCTCGACGAGATCTTCACCGAGGCCGGCATGGAATGGCGCGAAGCCGGCTGCTCCATGTGTTGCGGCTTCAACGGCGACATCGGCAAGCCGCAGCAGCGCTGGGCCTCGACCTCGAACCGCAACTTCGTCGGCCGCCAGGGGCCGGGGGTGCGCACCCATCTGATGAGCGCGGCCATGGCGGCGGCCGCCGCCGTGACCGGAAAGTTCACCGATGTCCGCGAGTTGGAGGAGAATGCCTGATGGAAGCCTTTACCACGCTGACCGCGGTTGCCGCGCCGTTCGACCGGCTGAACACGGACACCGATCAAATCACGCCGGGTCGGTTCCTGAAAAAATGGGATGCGGATTGGGCCAACGTGCTGTTTCACGATTTGCGGTTCAAGCCGAATGGGAAAGATCGGCCGGACTTCATTCTCAATCAAGCGCCGTTCCGCGACGCGAAAGTCCTGGTCTGCAACACCAATTTCGCCTGCGGTTCGTCGCGCGAAAGCGCGGTGCATGCGTTGGTCGCCTACGGCTTCCGCGCTGTCATCGCGCCCAGCTTCGGCGACATCTTCTTCGGCAATTCGAGCAAGAACGGCTTGCTCGCGTTCATGCAGGATGCGGCCATTTGCGCAAAACTGCGCGAACAACTGCACGCCAACCCGGGGGCAACCATGAGCATCGACCTCGAAGCACAAAGCTTTACCGGGCCGGACCGCACCACGTATTCGTTCGAAATCGACGGCTTCCGCAAGCACGTACTGCTGAACGGCCTCGACGATATCGAGCTGACCATGCAGTACGAAGATCAGATCGCCGCCCACGAGGCGGGGCTGAAGCAGGAAATACCGTGGATCGTCGGGTGAGGGGCGCCGTGATTTGCCGGACTAAATCCTGATTGGTTTTCAGACGGTCCTAGCTTGAAATTTTTCTACTAAAACAATCGTCATTCCCGCGAAAGCGGGAAT
>CAYYBI010000388.1:0-10634 GCA_964469835.1 uncultured Rhodospirillaceae bacterium | reverse complement strand
TCGGCGTCGAGGCGTTCGCGTTCGGCGATCTGTTCCTGGAGGACGTGCGGCAATACCGCGAGCGGAACCTGGCAGGCACCGGGATCGAACCGGTGTTCCCGCTCTGGGGGCTGGATACCGGCGACCTGGCGCGCGCGATGGTGGCGGCCGGACTGGCCGCGCGCATCACCTGCGTCGATCCGAAGCAACTCGATCCGTCCTTTGCGGGCCGCCGGTTCGATGCGGCCTTCCTCGATGACCTGCCTGACGATGTGGACCCCTGCGGCGAGAACGGCGAGTTCCACAGCTTCGCCCATCAAGGCCCGATGTTCGTACACCCGATCCCCGTTACACCAGGCGAGATCATCGAACGCAACGGTTTCGTCTTCGCGGATTTGCTGCCGGGTTAGGAAATTCCGTCCATTTTGGCGTCATTCCGGACGGCGCGAGGCGCCGATCCGGAATCCATTCGCTATTGATAGATCGAGCTTCCCGCCTGCGCGGGAATGACGTCGAATTTGCGGGACGCCCCTAGTCCACCCGATACTTCTTCACCATGTCCCAATCGAGCTCGATGCCGAACCCCGGCGCTTGCGGTACGGCGATTTCGCCGTTTTCGATGGCCGGCCGGTTGGCGTACATCGCCTGCCAGACCGGGTCGCGGTCCGGGTCGGCGAAGCATTCGACGAAGGTGCCGTGCGGGATGCCGGACAGCAGGTGCATCGACAAATGCCCTTCCTCGTGCATCGCCATGCGCACGCCGTGCAGAGCGCACAGCCCGGCGATGCGCCGCCATTCGGTCGGCCCGCCGCAATGGGACGCGTCGATGTTGCAGAAATCGATGCCGCCCGCCTCGATCAGCCGCTTGACGCCGTGGCCGGTGATCTCGCTCTGCCCGGATGCGATGGGGATGCTCGTCGCGCGCCGCACCTCGGCGTTGCCCGGATACTCGTCATACCAATGGCACGGCTCCTCGAACCAGAGGATATCCAAGGGCTCGACCCTGCGGGCGAAGCGTACCGCATCCCCGGTCGCCCAGCCGCGGTTGGCGTCGATGGCGATCAGGAAGTCCGGCCCGGCGCCGGCGCGCGCCGCCTCGACCCGCGCGAAATCCTCGTCCAGCGTGAGGCCGCCGACCTTGAACTTGACCCCGGCGAGGCCGAGCCCTTTCAACGTCTTCATCTCCTTGCGGTAATCGTCCAGCGTGACGCCGTCCTCGTAATCCCCGCCGATCGAGATGATCGGCATGCGGTCGCGGGACCCGCCGAACAGCTTGGCAACGCTGGTGCCGAGCGCCTTGCCGACCAGATCCCACAGCGCCGTGTCGACGCAGGCGATCGCCTCCATCACCCGCGCGCGGTCGCGGATCAGATGGGCGATGGTGAACATCTTCGCCCCGATCCGCTCGACCGCCATGGCGTCTTCGCCCAGGATCAGCGGCGCCAGCTCCTCCTGAATGATCTTGCAAATTTCAGGGCCGCCGCTACGGTCGTCGCCGTTGTAGACCTCGCTGACCAGCCCGCCTTCCGTATGAATGCGCGTAATCACGGTCGCCCGGGTCGGCACCGAATACTTGCTGCCGCCGAACACCCGGGTAAGCGGAATGACAACGGGAATGGTTTCGATCTTCTCGATGCGCATGAAATTTCTCCCTGGACGGCGCCAACCGCTTTTACGGTTCCTTAACGCCAAAGATTATACCCCTGACGTGCAAACCGCATAGGCGCCCCCACCGGAAAGAGCTCCGTGACACTCCACCGACACCGTTATCTACCGCTAAAAACCCTCGCGATCCTGACGTCTTTGCTTGCCACGGGAATAGCGGCGCCGATGGCCGCGCGCGCGCAGGCCCAACCGGAAATGCACACCGGCTTCACGCCCAAAAAAGCGGTGCACGCCAAATCCTTCATGATCTCGGCCGCCAACCCCCATGCGGCGCGCGCCGGCTACGACATTTTGAAGCGCGGCGGCTCGGCGATCGACGCGGCGATCGCGGCGTCGCTGGTCCTGGGACTGGTGGAGGCGCAAAGCTCGGGCATCGGCGGCGGCGGGTATCTGCTGCACTGGTCGGCGCGCGACCGGCGGGTCGACAGCTATGACGGCCGGTCCCGCGCGCCCGCCGCGGTAAAGCCGGATCACTTCCTGGAGGCCGACGGCTCGCCGGTAAGCCGGCGCGCGGCGCATTTCGGCGGCCGTACGGTCGGCGTGCCGGGCGTGCCGCGCCTGCTCGGGCTGACCCATCGCCGCCACGGCAAGCTGCCCTGGAAGGACCTGTTCCAACCGGCGATCCAACTGGCCGAGCAGGGCTTCGCGATCTCGCCGCGGATGCACAAACAGATCAAGCGAAACCGTAAGCTGCTGCGCGAACCGACCACGCGCGCCTATTTGCTCGACGATAACGGCGAAGCCTGGCCGGCCGGTCACCTTCTGGTCAACCGGGCCTACGCGGCGACGCTGCGCACCCTCGCGGCCAAGGGCGCGGATGCCTTCTACGCCGGCCCCATCGCCCACGACATCGCCAAGGCGGTCAGCAACGCCGTCGAACATCCGGCGCCGATGACGATCGAGGACGTCCAAACCTATCGCGCGAACCAGAATGCGCCTGCCTGTGTTACCTACCGCCGGCACCGTGTCTGCGGCGGCGGCCCGTCGACCACGGGCGGAATCACGCTCGGCATGACGCTGGCGCTGCTGGAGCCGTTCGACCTGCGATCGCCCGGCGCGGACTCGCCGGACGCGCTGCACCTTTTCATCGAAGCCTCCCGCCTCGCCTTTGCCGACCGCACCCACTACATCGCCGATCCCGCCTTCGTGTCGGTGCCGGTCTCCGGGCTGCTCGATCGGGGATATCTCGCCCGGCGGGCCAAACGGATCAACCCCAATCAAGCAATGTCCCGCCCCGGCCCCGGCACCCCGCCGATGAAAAAGGCGATGCGCACCGCGCCCGACGACGCGCCGGAGCCGCCCTCGACCAGCCACCTGTCGGTGGTCGATGCGGCCGGCAACGCGGTTTCCTTCACCACCTCGATCGGACGCGGCTTCGGCTCGGGCATCATGGTGCGGGGATTCCTGTTGAACGACGATCTGGTCGCCTTCGCCTTCCGCCCCACCAAGCACGGCGACCCGGTCGCCAACCGGCCGGAAGGCGGCAAGCGGCCGCGCTCGTCGATGTCGCCGACACTGGTCTTCCGCCCCGACGGCACGCTGCGCCTCGTCGTGGGGTCGCCCGGCGGCATCCGGATCATCGGCTATGTGGCGAAGACCGTGGTGGCGGTGCTGGACTGGGACATGGACATCCAGTCGGCCATCGAGCTGCCCCATTTCGGCAGCCGCACGAAACGCGCGGAACTGGAAAAGAACACCAAGGCCGAACGCTTCCGCGACGCGCTGGAAGCCAAGGGCCACACAGTGAAAATCCGCCACCTGACCAGCGGGCTACACGGCATCGAGGTGACGAAGATGGGCCTTGTCGGCGGCGCCGATCCACGGCGCGAAGGCGTGGTGATGGGGGATTAGAGCAAATCCCGAGCGAACCGAAACGGTTCGCAACGACGTATTTGCGTAACAGCAAAGAGAGCGACCATTTCACGTGAGTCGATTCGAACAAGAAATGGTCTAGAACGCGCGGAATGGAGCGGGGCGGTCATGCGGTTAGTTTCCCCGCGGCCTGCTGCAAACAGGTTTGAGATGATTGGCATTCAATGGCATCCCCCCGGTACGGCTATTCCGCCATGTGATTTTCGGGCCACAGGAAGGCGGCGCCGAAGGCGAAGGTGACCGCGCCCATGAACAGGAACCCCGCCGCACTGTCGCCCGTGATGACGGCCAGCGCGCTGGCCGCGCCGGGCCCGATCAGCCCGCCCAAGAAGGTGAAGCTCATGCAGCCGGCGGTCGCTTCGGCGACCCGGCCGTCCGGCGCGTTGCGCGCGACCTCCGCCAGGTACACGCCCTGCCAGGCGGTGGCGGTCGAGCCGAAACCGATGGCCAGCGCGAGGATCGTCGCATAGGGCCAGTCGGGGCCGAGCGCCGTCGTGGCAAAGGCGCTGGCCGCCATGCCGAGCCCCAGTCCTGCCAGCACGAAACGCGGCGTAAACCGGTCCGCGGCCCAGCCCCACAGCATGCGGCCGCCGATACTGACCACCAGCCCGGCCGACAGCGCGGTGCCGGCGGTCTGCAGCGTCAGGTCGGTGCGTTCCACCGCGAAGGTCACGAACAGCGCCACATAGCAGAACTGCATCGCGGCAAACGCGCCCGAGGCTGCCGCCAGCCGCCGCAACCCGGGCTGGGTCATGACGATTTTCATCGCGGTGACAAAACCGGTACTGGACAGCGGCGCGTTGGCGGTGCGGTCGCTGTCCATCTTCCGCCGCCAGGGCTGCAGGAGAAGGGCCAGCAGCAGGCAGGCTCCGGCGGCGCATAGTGCTGCGCCCTGCCAGCCGAAGCGGGCTTCGAGAAACGGCAGCGAAAACCCGCCCAGCGCACCGCCCAGCGGGACGCTGCTCTGCTTGACCGAAAACACCCTTCCGCGCAGATGCTCCGGCGTCACCCGCGCCAGCAGGTGCGAACTGGCGGGATTGGCCGGCCCGTAGGCAAAGCCGATCAGCACGGCGCTGCCCAGCAGAACGGGCAGGGCCAGATACGGCAGATGCGCGAAGGGCAGGGCGCCCAGCCCCAGCGCGGCGAAGACCAGCGTCGCCTGGCTGACCCGCAGCGCCCCGTAGCGCCGCACGAAGCCAGCGGTGACGGCGGTGGCCAGCATCGCGCCACCCAGCAAGAGCGTGGTGTAATACCCGACCAGTTCCGCCGCCAGCCCGAGCGACAGCGCTGCCGCCGGCGCAAGAACCGGCAGCGTAAAGGCCGCCAGCGCCGCGGCCGCCTGGCAGGCAACCATGGCCAGCAGAACCCGGATCATGGCGCCAACCTATACGAAGCCGGGATCGCGCGACAGGATACCGGCCGCGCGCCGCTTCGCCCGCCCGCGAAGCGTGTTTCGATTGTCTTTTGTGGGCATTTATTGGCATCCCGCTGCAAAGACGCGGATTGGAGCGGGCGAAGGGAATCGAACCCTCGTCGTAAGCTTGGGAAGCTTCTGCTCTGCCATTGAGCTACGCCCGCGCCCTGACCTTGGCGGATTGTGGCGGGTTGACCCTACGAATTGGCCCAGTGAATTTCAAGCACGCAGAGGTGCCTTCCTGCGTCAAATGCAGATTGGGCGGGGCTGTATTACCCGGCGTTCTCCTGATATCGACAAGTTGGTTTATACTGCGGTCACGTCCACGCCAAATATGCGGGCTGACCGTGCCCCACCTGTCGCCCTGCCCCAGGAAAAATGTGTAATGAAACCAATGAACGTCCTCTACATCATGTCCGACCAGCATCAAGGCAAGGCATCGGGCTGTTACGGCCACGACTTCGCCGTGACGCCGAACATCGACCGGCTGGCGGCGCGCGGCACCCGCTTCACCACCGCCTATACCAATTCGGCGATTTGCGTGCCCGCCCGCGCGGTAATCGCGACCGGCCAGTACGTCTTCAAAACCGGCTATTGGTGCAATGCGCATCCCTATGACGGCCGGACCAGGAGCTGGCATCACATGCTGGCGGAGAACGGTTCCTCGGCGACTTCGATCGGCAAGCTGCACTTTCGCAACGAAGCCGATCCCACCGGCTTCGCGGAACAAATCATTCCGATGCATGTGGTCGAGGGCAAGGGCGACCTGCGTAGTTGCATAAAGCGTCCGATGACCGGGCCGATGCAGACCAGCAGGACAATGACCGATATCGGGCGCGGCGAGAGCCCCTACACGAAGTACGACAACGACATCGCCGGGCGGAGCTGCGACTGGCTTCGGGCCAAGGCCGAGGACTCGAACGGGGATCCTTTCGTCCTTTTCACCTCATTCGTCTGTCCGCATCCGCCCTATATCGCGCCGCCGGAATTTTACGACCTCTACCCGACCGAGCGCATGCCGACGCCGAAACTGTCCAAACCGGATGCGGAGACGCATCCCTGGATCCGGAAGATGGAGCGCAACCGGAACTACAACGACTTCGTCACCGAAGAAACACGTCGCGTCCTGCTGGCGAGTTATTACGGGTGTATCAGCTATCTCGACCATAACATCGGCCGGGTCCTGGATTGCCTGGAGGAATGCGGCCTGCGTGACAACACGCTGGTGGTCTATACCTCCGACCATGGCGACAATCTCGGCACGCGGCGATTGTTCGGCAAGTCGAACATGTACGAAGAATCCGCCTTCATTCCGATGATCATCGCCGGACCCGACGTGCCGGAAAACGCGGTTTCGACGACGCCGGTGACCCTGCTCGACGTGGCGCCGACGATTCTCGACGCGGCCGGGCTTGCCGGCCTGCCCGAGGCACGCGCCCTGCCAGGCCGATCCATGATCGAGGTTGCCCAGGCGGCGTCGGATCCCGACCGGGTCGCGTTCTGCGAGTATTATGCCGCCGCCGCGGACCGGGCCGCCTTCATGATCCGCAAGGGGAAATACAAATACATTCACTATGTCGGCTACGAGCCGGAATTATTCGACCTGGAGGCGGATCCGGAAGAACTCACCAGCCTCGCCGGCGATCCGGATCATCGGGACATCGTCCGCGACTACCATGCCATCCTGTGCAGCATCGTCGATCCGGAAGCAGCGGATGACGCAGCCTACCGGGCGCAGACCGCGCTGGTCGAGGCCAATGGCGGCCGCGAAGCGCTGGTCATGCGCGGCAAGTACGACGGTACGCCCGCGCCCGGCGAACCGGCAATTTTCATGCCTTGAAGACTCGCCGCGCCGTGCAGGGCGTCGCCCGAGCCGGATCCGCCAATAGCAGGGAATTCATGGAGCAACCGCAATGAAACAAAACCGTATGAAATCGAAACTGCTGGCCGGCGAGCTGGCGTTTGGGTGTTCGATCATGATCCCCTCGCCGCAGATGGTCGAGATGGTCGCCCACGCCGGGTTCGACTGGGTGCTGATCGACCTGGAGCACGGCACGATCGATCTGGAGACCGCCGAGCTGATGATCATGGCCTCGGAAGCGAGCGGCATCACGCCGATCGCCCGGCCGCGCAGCAACGCCAAGGCGGACATCTCGTCGATCATGGACCGGGGCGCGATGGGCGTACAGGTGCCGCACGTCAACAACGCCGAGGACGCGCGCCGCGCCGTCTCGGCGGTCAAGTTCGGCCCGGGCGACAACCGCGGCCTCGCCGCCGGGACGCGGCCCGACAGCTACGGGCTGGGGCAATCGATGGAGGAATTCGTCACGGCGAGCAACAAGGAGACACTGGTCTGCGTGCAACTCGAACACGCGGCGGCGATAGAGAATGTCGACGAGATCCTCGAGGTGGACGGCGTCGACGTGTTCTTCATCGGCCCGTCGGATCTGTCGCAATCGATGGGACACCCGGGTAAGCCCGGCGCGGAACCGGTGAAAAGCGCGATCGAAGATACGCTGCGCAAGATCACCGCCGCCGGCAAGACGCCCGGCATGCCGGCCGCGCTGAACAACATCGACACCGTGCTCGGCGCAGGCGTCAAATATATCTACAACCACCTGCCGAAGCTGGTCGGCGCCGGCGCGGCCCAGTTCCTCGACAAGGCGCGGGGATAGACGCGCCGGAAGCGGCCTAAAAGGTTGCCGGAATACGACCCTCACTCAGCCTCGCCCTTCGTCAGGCTCAGGGTGAGGTTGAGTGTTTCCTGTAGGCTGGCCTCATCCTGAGCTTGACGAAGGATGCGGCCAGGCTGGGTCTGCGCCAATTGACAGCTCAGTTGGCGTACACCGCCACCTCGACCCGCGTGTCGTTGTAGCAGGCACCCTCGGCGATATCGGCCTTGGTCGCGGGCGCGAGCGCCGAGACGGTCTGGCCGTTATCGCTGGTCTTGAACCACGCGCCCTTGGCGGAACAGACCACGCCGGGGCGCACCGCATCGGTGATGCGGAGCGGCAGATGCACCTCGCCGAGTTCGTTCCACACCTTCACCGGCGCGCCGTCGTCCAGGCCGCGCGCGGCCGCGTCGTCCGGGTGCATCTCCAATGACGGCGTGGCGTCGCAATCCTTGACGCCGCCGAAGGTCGACGTGATGCGCTTGTCGGACGACGGCGTGATCAGGGTCAGCGGATAGTCGGAGTCGAGCGCCTTGTACGCCGGCAGGCGCGCGCCGAACCGGTCTTCCATGTCCTGCGAATCGAGCTCGATCTTGCCGCTCCGCGTCTTCGGGAAGACGTTTTTGAACAACACCGGCTCGGCATCGTCCACACCCTCGACGGTCATCTTAAGCGCGCCGTCGAGCGCCAAGCCGGCGGGTACAAGCCCGCGCAGCCGCGGGTCGCCACTGTCCAGCGCATCGGCCATCAGGTCTTCGTCACCGGCGGTGAAGATCAGCTCGTCGAAGCCGAACCGCGCCGCCAGCCGCCGGAAAATTTCCGTGTTCGGCAGCGCCTCGCCGACCGGCGGGATCACCGGTTCCGCCCGCTGCAGGAATTGCTGGCCATAGGCGGGGTAGAGGTCGGCATGCTCGAAATGGCTCGCCGCCGGCAGCACCACGTCGCAATAGCGCATGCTGTCGGTGAAGGCCACGTCGCAGCCGGCGATGAAGACGTCTTCGCGCGCCAGCGCCTGCTTCATGCGGTTCTGCTCGGGGTGCACGATTACCGGGTTGTGGTTGTAGATGAACAGCCCCTTGAGCGGCGGGTCGAGCGTATCGTCCAGGATGTGCCGGCTGATGTCGAGGATGTTCAGCGTGCGCGTGCCGTCCGGAATCAGGTCCGGCCGCTGCAGCTTGTCCATCGTCTTGGGAAAGGCATAGCCGGCACCGGAGATCACGCCGCCGCCCGGCACGCCGAACTTTCCGGCGAGCGCCGGCAGGGTGAAGACCGAACGAATGCTCGCACCGCCGTTGCGGTTGCGCTCCAGCCCATTGCCGACGCTGATCGCCGCCGGATTGGCGTCCGCGTACCAGGACGCGAGCATCCGGATGTCCGCTTCCGGCACGCCGCAAATCTCGGCGGCGATCTCGGGCGGGGTTTGCCGCGCCCGCTCCATGAAGCCGTCGAAACCGTGCACGTGCTTGGCGATAAAGTCGTGATCGAACGCGCCGAGCCGCTCCAGTTCGCAGGCGACGGCCCAGGCCAGCACCACGTCGGTGCCGGGCCGCAGCGCCAGATGCAGGTCGGCCTGCTCGGCCGCCTTGATGCGCTTCGGATCGACGACGACGATCTTCGCGCCGTTGCGCCGCGCCCGGTTGAGCAATGGCATCAGATGCAGGTTGGAGACGGTGACGTTGTTGCCCCAGGCGATGACGAGCTGCGCCTGGACCACCTGTTGCAGCGGCATGCCGGGGGTCGGGCCGAAGGTCGCCTCATAGGCGGTCGCCTTGATGCCGCCGCAGAGCGGCCGCCGGCTCAGCAACGTCGCGCCGAGCCGGTGAAAGAAGCGCAGCGACATTGAATCGCCCGATAGCATGCCGTGCGGCCCGGCATAGTTCAGCGGCATCACCGCCTGCGGGCCATGTTCCGCGATGATGCGGGAAAAATTCTCGTGGATCAGATCGAGCGCCGTATCCCAGTCGATCGGTTCGAACCCATCGCCGCCGCGCGCGCCGGTCCGCCGCATCGGCGTCCGCAGCCGGGCCGGCCCATGCACGAATTCGGGATAGTAGCGCGCAACCTTGTTGCACAGCACGCCTTCGGTAATCGGATTGGCGTGCGATCCGCGCACCTTCAACACCTCGTCATTCGCCACATCGACGGTGAGACTGCAGGTATCCGGGCAATCCATCGGACAGACGCTGGCGCGTTGCAGGGTCATGGGTTTCTTCCTCTAACGGTTCGGATCGATCGCACTCTTGCAGCACGATACTATCGCTTATTGGCTCGAACCAAAGGGCCAATCCGCACGAAATGACCAGACCATTCCAGGCGCACGGTTGCCTGGCTACGGCACGTCCAGCAGCCGGGCCAGCACATCGATACCGGAGCGGATTTTCCGTTCGGTCACCCCCGCATATCCCAGCAACACGCCGTGGCGCGGCGGCGCCGACAAATAGAATTGCGACAAGGGCGAGAGATCGATGCCTTCGGTGGCGGCCGCGCGCGACAAGGGGCCGTCGCGGCGTCCCCCTTTCAAGAAACCGGTCAGATGCATGCCGGATTCATCGGGCGCGATCGCCATCGCGCCGTCAAGCCGGGCGCGCGCCGCGGACAGCAAGACCGACTGCCGCTCGGCATAGAGCGCGCGCATGCGCCGGATATGGGCCGCCAGATATCCCTGGTCGATGAATTCCGCCAGCGCGGCCTGGGCGGCACTCGACGGGTGGCTGTCGATCAATCGCCGCACGCCGAGGAAGGCGTCGACCAGATCGGACGGAATGACCATGTAACCGAGCCGCAAGCCGGGGAACATGACCTTGCTCATGGTGCCGACATAGATTACGCGGCCATCGTCATCGAGGCCTTGCAGCGCCGCGAGCGGCCGGCCGGCGTAGCGATACTCGCTGTCATAGTCATCCTCGAGAACCACCGCATCGGCGCCGCGCGCCCATTGCAGCAGTTCGAGACGCCGGGTCAGGCTCATCGTCACGCCGAGCGGGTATTGATGGGACGGGGTAACGAAGGCGAGCCGCGCGTTCGGTGCGACG